>JAGRJO010000249.1 GCA_020442725.1 Lysobacterales bacterium | reverse complement strand
GTTATGGGCGGTATGATTGCATCAACGGTCATTGCGATACTTTTTGTTCCGATGTTTTATGTTCTGGTGCAAAAACTGTTTCTAAAACAAAAAGGTTAATAATCTTCTCCCTCAAATCTCTCTCTGATGAAAAAATTCAATCATTGTCAGGGAGAGATTAATTCTCTAGAGACTGAATAATAGTCTGGTTTCATCAGAAAACAATAGGTTCTTTATCAATGGTTTTACAGGACCTAACAAAATTCTAACAAAACTCTTGCAAGCTCATAACCACTTGCTTAAATTAAAGATGTATTCTGGCAGCACTTATTAACATGTGGTGAAAAAAATGAAAACTCTTTCTCAAATCGTATTCGCTTTGTTTGTTCTGCTGGTTGCCGGATTATCAGTTGCAAACTCAAAATCACTGGAATTTGATGTGGCTTTGTCAGATTTAAAAATTCTGGCAGGCGCTCCGCAAAAAGCCTATCTCAATATCAATATCACTGGTATTTCCAATGGAATGAGTGTGAAGCGTCCTCAAACCAACATCGCTTTTGTGTTGGATCGGTCCGGTTCCATGTCAGGAATCAAATTGATGCAGGCAAAGCAGGCTTTGGAAATGGCGATTTCAAGATTGAATAAAGATGATGTGGCATCATTAATCGTTTACGATGATGAAGCGCAGGTTTTATGGCCAGCGGCGACCATGCAAAATCCGGCACAACTTTTGAACATTGTGCGCTCCATTAATACCGGAGGTTCTACCGCTTTGTTTGCCGGTGTGACTCAGGGAAGTTATGAAGTTAAAAAATTTCTCGATAACAACAAAGTCAACCGCGTGATTCTATTATCCGACGGCATGGCAAATGTTGGACCAAGTAAACCGTATGAATTGGCAGAACTGGGCAGAGCTCTCATCAAACAAGGAATCAGTGTTTCAACCATTGGCTTGGGTTTGGGATACAACGAAGATTTAATGACTCAACTTGCCGGTCATAGCGATGGTAATCACTATTTTGTGGAAGATGCCGATAAACTGGCTAAAGTTTTTGATTCCGAACTCGGAGATATTTTTTCAGTCGTGGCACAAGATATCGACATCAACATTATCTGCAAAGATGGTGTGAAACCATTAAGAATTCTGGGTCGTGACGAAAGCGTATCAGGTCAAACTGTCACCACAAGATTTAGCCAAATTTACGGAAATCAGCAAAGATATTTGACAGTTGAGCTGATGATTCCTGAAGGAGTGAGTGGTAATCAATTATCGGTTGCTGATGTTGAAATTTCTTACAACGATTCGGCATCTCAACAAAAATTATCGCACCGAAATGACGTGGCTGTGACTTACACCGATCGCAAAGATGTTGTAGAGAAAAGCAAAAACACCGGAATTTATGACAATGTCAGTTCGTATGAAGCCAACGAGCTTTCCAAAAAAGTTGTACAATTGCGTGATAAAGGTTTGCTGAAAGAAGCTAAAGAACTGCAAGCAGAAAATATTTCTAATCTATCGAGACAAATGTCGCAGTCTTCTTCTCCGCAAAAATTGCAGGAGCAATTAAAGCAGGAGGAGTCATTATTAGATAGCTTGGATGAATCTGACTGGAATAAATACAGAAAAATGGCTCGTGAGAAACAACATAATATTGACACACAAAAAGTCAAAAAAGAGGATAAATAGTTAACAGTATGAATAATAAAAGTAATTTGCTATTACTGATATTATTCACTCTGACAGTTGGTGCTGTTGGCTGGTTAGGCTCTGTCCTGATTAGCCAGCAGGATCAACAGCTTCGCATCACTCAAATCAATCGTTTGCAACAATCTCTGGATTTGTTCAAAAAGAATATTGATAACACTATTGAGAACTATCATCAGCGGTTTTCGCCTTTTTCAAATTATAGTTTTGAACAATTCGATGAAGAAATTCAAAATAATCCTTTGTTACATGGAATCACAGTGTTTGATGAAAACGATGCTCTGGTTTATCCGAAGTCCGCATCCGTTACACGGCAGCGAAACGCTCATCATTGGTTGTCTAATATTGCACAGGTAGATGAAAAGACCACAAAGGAAAACTTGTTGAATCAAGGTTGGTTCAGTTGGCATGACCAACAAAAAGAAAATTATATTTACTGGATAAACTCGAAGAGCAAAAAATATTTTCTGGAATTAAACAACTCAATGTTTATGGCGGAGTTTATTTATTTCTTATCCCAGCAACCGGCATTTGATGATTTGTCTTTTGTAAGAATTCTGGATAATCAAGGACGAAGTTTTTACCAATGGGGTGATGAAAAATTTTCTGAAACGGCCGAAATGCAATTACAAAGCGGACTGAATTCACCTTTGAATGGCTGGAGTGTACAGTTTTATTCAAAAATTCCCGGATTGACGCTTTGGTCAAAATATCTGTTCCAAATTATCATAGCTGCTGTGGTGATTTTACTTTGTCTGCTGAGTTATTTTCTCTATCGTATCAAACGGCGTGAGCAGCAAGAAGCAATGCAAAGGCTGAGCTTTATCAATCAGGTTTCGCATGAATTAAAAACTCCGCTAACCAATATCCGCTTGCATGGGGAATTATTGGAAAGAACCCTGGAAAAACAAAATATTCCGAATAATTCCGGTAGTTCATTGAACATTATTCAGCAAGAAAGTGAGCGTTTGACTCGTTTGATTAATAATGTATTGAACTTTAATTCACTTGAAAAAAATAACTTGCAGTTAAATTCAACGAACATTGATTTCGGCGATTTACTACAACAGGCGATAGAACCTTTTCAACCCGCTTTTCAAAGGTTGAATATTCAGATTGATTTGCAAAATTTAATTCAGAAAGAGGTTAATGTTGATGTTGATATTTGCAAACAAATTATCGGAAATTTATTATCCAATATTGAAAAATATGCTGCTGAATCTGAAGTTGTGACAATCAATGCAAAAGATTTAAATAATAAAATTTCTATTATTGTTTGCGATCAGGGT
>JAGRJO010000248.1 GCA_020442725.1 Lysobacterales bacterium | reverse complement strand
ATACGAATGATTTGATTTGTATTTCATAATATTTAAATAAGTTTGTTACACAAACATATTCTTGATTATGCATATCAAAAAGTAAATAACAATTTGGAAATCAAAGAGAATTGACGAATGGTCGATAACAACAGATGAGCGGTAATTAATGGCTCTTAATATCTAATCTCAGCCCTTTTGGTAAAGCAAACTCCATGTTTTCGGGTTCACCGTGTAGTTCATTGATAACTATTTTCTCGCTATTGTTGACTAAAAAAGCCACCACATCTTGTACCAGTTTCTCAGGAGCTGAGGCTCCTGCGGTAATACCGATAGTTTCAACGCCTTCAAGCCAGGATTTATCTATGCATTGCGCATCATCAATTAAGTAGGCTTTAACTCCTTGTCTTTCAGCCAGTTCATGCAAACGATTAGAGTTTGAACTGTTGACACTACCAACAACCAAAACTAAATCACAATCATTGGCTAACTCTTTAACTGCTAACTGACGGTTTTGCGTTGCATAGCAAATATCATCGTGTTTCGGTCCTTGGATATGCGGAAAACGGTTTTTTAAGGCAAAAATAACATCAGCCGTATCATCTAGTGAAAGTGTGGTTTGAGAAACATAGGCAAGTTTTTGAGTTTCATCGAGCTTCAAGTTTTCGACATCTTCAACCGATTCCACAATAAAAACATCCCCTGAACTTAAATCCTTGTTCCATTGTCCGACTGTTCCTTCCACTTCCGGATGACCTTCATGACCGATGAGAATTAAATTGAAACCATTTTTACAATAGCGTATAACTTCCATGTGGACTTTCGTTACTAATGGGCAGGTCGCATCAAAAACCTGCAATCCACGTCTTTTCGCAGTTCTACGAACTTGCTGTGAAACACCATGAGCCGAAAATATCACGATATTGTCATCCGGTATCTCGTCTAATTCTTCAACAAATATCGCCCCTTTCGCTTTAAGATTATTCACTACAAAACGATTATGCACCACTTCGTGTTTGACATAGATTGGAGCACCAAATAATTCGATGGCTCGATTAACAATTTCTATGGCACGATCCACACCGGCACAGAAACCTCTAGGATTTGCCAGATTGACTTTCATCGTCTTTATTGATTATTAAATCGAGAATTAAAAAGAATGCACCAAGACTGATTGCGGTATCGGCGACATTAAATGACGGCCAGAAATAATCATTATAATGAACTTCTATAAAATCAATCACATAACCTAAAACCATTCGATCGTAAATATTACCTAACGCACCACCAATGACCATTACCAAACCAAGATTGAGTAGTTTCTGACTTATCTTGTTTTTTTTCAGCCAAACCAACAAGATACAAACAATCACAATAGCTATCAATCCAATCGCCCAGCGTTGCCAGCCGGATTGATTGGCTAACAAACTGAATGCCATGCCTTTATTGTGCATCAAGGTCCAGTTGAAATAATCATTTACAACTACAGCTTCGTATAATTTTAAAGATTGTGTAGCAATTGATTTTGTCCATTGATCCAGAGCAAAAACAATCGCGCTCAGACCAAGCCACCACAAACCTGATTTCTGTAAATGATTATCAGACATAATATCTTTGCTCGCCATCACCTTCGATATTTTCAATGCAGCGTCCACAAAGCTCAGGGTGTTCTGAATGGCTTCCGACATCTTCACGTTTATGCCAACAACGAATACATTTTTCACCATTAGCCGTCTCTGCAAGAATATATACTACTCCGGTTTCCAGTTTGCACTCTACAGCTGAATCGGCTTTTTCAGCTTCAGGCAAAAATTCAGCTGCTGATGTGATTAAAACAAATCTCAACTCTTTATTGATGGATGAAAGTTTGCTCATCATTTCATCTTTCAGGTAAATTTTAACCGAAGCATCCAACGATGAACCGATTTCACTTTTAGTTCGCATTTGTTCTAAGAGTTTAGAGTTTGCATCTTTAATTTGTTGAATCAACTGCCAATTGTTATCATCCCATTGTGAACTTGATTTCACCTCAGGAAGTTCATACCACTGTTCAAATAACACGCTTTTCTCGTGACCCAACAATGTCCAGATTTCATCAGCAGTGTAAGTAATAATTGGCGTAATCCAGCGAATCATTGCCTGCAAAATATGATGCATGGCAGTTTGAGCTGATTTTCGAGCTTTTGAGTCCGATTTCGCGGTATAAAGTCGATCTTTTAGCACATCCAGATAAAACGCCCCCATTTCCTGAGAACAGAAATGATGAACTTTTTGATAAATTTGATGGAATTGATAATTCTCGTAATCTTGAATCACTTCTTTCTGAAGTTGCACAGCCTGATTGACTGCCCATTGATCCAAAAGAGTTAATTCATTAACTTCTAACATATCCGCTTTTTCATCAAATCCATGCAAATTTCCCATTAAGAATCGAGCTGTATTTCTGATTCGACGATAGCCATCCGAAACTCGCTTCATAATTTCATCGGATATACTAATTTCTTTGGTATAGTCGGAAGAAGCACACCATAAACGTAAAATATCTGCACCATAATTATCGACAATCTGTTTGAGCGAAATAAAGTTACCCAACGATTTAGACATTTTCCGACCATCCTTATCAACAACATAGCCATGAGTGAGAACTTGTCTGTATGGAGAATGCTCATTTATAGCCACTCCGGTTAATAATGATGAGTGAAACCAACCACGGTGCTGGTCTGAACCTTCCAAATACAAATCAGCCGGCTCCGACAAATTATCACGAGCTGATAAAACAGCAAAATGACTCACTCCGGAATCAAACCAGACATCAAGAACATCCATGGTTTTATCGTAATCATCCGCATCATCAATTAAATCATGAGCATCGGTATCAAACCAAGCATCAATTCCTGATTTTTCCATCAGTTTTGCCACTTTTTCCATGATATTGAGTGTATCAGGATGCAGCTCTCCGGTTTCTTTATGAGTGAATAATGTGATCGGAACTCCCCAA
>JAGRJO010000247.1 GCA_020442725.1 Lysobacterales bacterium | reverse complement strand
ATTGATACCGATAAGAACATCAAAGACCCCTTGTCGCAAGTCACGAATAATTTCTGCACGTTCAACAGTATCAATTTCAGAATGCAGATATCGACATTTAATGCCATGTTCTGTCATGTAATCGGTTAAATCCTCACTCATGCGTTTTGTGAGCGTGGTGACAAGAATTCGTTCGCCAATTTTGACTCTTTTATTAACCTCAGAAAGCAAATCATCGACTTGTGTGGAAACCGGACGGACTTCAATTTTAGGATCAAGAAGTCCTGTGGGTCTCACCACTTGCTCAACAGTTTGCGAAGCATTCTTTTCTTCATAATCTGCCGGAGTCGCTGAGACAAAAATCATTCGAGGGGTTCTGGCTTCCCATTCTTCAAAGCGAAGAGGGCGGTTGTCCATTGCAGAAGGCAAACGGAAACCGTAATTGACTAAATTTTCTTTTCGAGAACGGTCACCTTTATACATGCCGCCAATTTGTGGAATGGAAACATGGCTTTCGTCCATCACCAGTAAAGCATCATCTGGCAGATAATCAAACAAACAAGGTGGTGGTGCACCGGGAGGCAATCCGGTCAGATGTCTGGAATAGTTCTCAATTCCGGTGCAATAGCCGAGTTCCATCATCATTTCCAAGTCATAATTGGTTCGTTGTTCCAGTCTTTGTGCTTCGACCAGGCGATTTTCTTCTTTGAGAAATTTCAAGCGTTCAACTAGTTCTTCGCGAATGGTGCTGATGGCATGTACAATTCGGTCACGCGGAGTGACGAAGTGTGTTGTTGGAAATATTGTGATTTCTGTTTCATTACTGAGTTTTTTCCCCGTCAGAGGATCGAAATAACTCAGTTGCTCGATTTCATCATCGAAAAGTTCAATACGAATGGCTTGTTTGTCAGATTCTGCTGGAAAAATATCAATCACTTCCCCATGAACCCGGAAAGTTCCTCGTGCCAATTCGTAATCATTACGATCAAATTGTAATTCCGCTAATTGACGGAGTAAATCCCGCTGGTCGATAATTTGTCCGACTTTCAGTGGAATGACCATGCGTAAATAGGACTGAGGATCACCTAGACCGTAAATAGCGGAAACCGTTGCCACAATAATCACATCCCGACGTTCCATCAGGGCTTTGGTAGCAGACAGTCGCATTTGCTCGATGTACTCGTTGATTGAAGCATCTTTCTCGATATAAGTGTCCGATGCAGCGACATAGGCTTCCGGTTGATAATAGTCGTAATAGGAAACGAAATATTCAACCGCATTATTGGGGAAAAATTCTTTAAATTCGTTGTAAAGTTGCCCGGCGAGAGTTTTGTTATGCACCATCACCATGGTTGGTTTTTGAATATTTTGTATCACATTGGCGATAGTGAAAGTTTTTCCCGAACCGGTGACACCTAACAAAGTTTGAGCTTTCAGTCCACTTTCAAAACCTTCGGTCAGTTTTCTGATGGCTTCAGGTTGATCACCGGCAGGTTCAAACGGACTGCTGATAGCAAAATTTTTCTGATTGCGGTTGACTTTAAGTTTAACGACTTCCATATTCAATTGTTTATTTATAAATCAAAACTGTGTATTTCGATTGTTCAGTTTTAAAACCTCTATACATGCCGGGTGTGTTAAAAATCATGATCGGAGTGCCGTTTTTATCTAAACCAATAATTCCACCATCTCCTCCTGCATTTTTGAGGATTTGATTGATCACTTCATCAGCTGCTTGTTCTAAAGATTTGTTTTGATAGAGTGTTCTGGCACATATGTCGTGAGCAACAGCATAACGAATAAAATATTCTCCATGACCTGTTGCTGAAATTCCACAACTGCGATTGTCGGCATAAGTTCCTGCCCCAACTATAGGTGAATCACCAATTCGGCCGTATGCTTTATTGGTCATGCCGCCGGTTGATGTAGCGGCAGTTATGTTTCCTTTTTTATCTATGGCAACTGCACCAACTGTGCTGAATTTACCATCTGTTTTGAGTAAGTCTTCTGATAAGGAAACTGTATCTTTCTTTTGAATTTCCAGCCATTGTTGATAGCGATACTCGGAATCAAAATATTTATTATCAACCATTTCTAATCCTTGTTTTGCGGCAAATTCATCGGCTCCTTTTCCAGAAAGCATAACGTGCGGAGAATTCAGCATTACTTCTTTGGCAGCATTAATTGGATTTTTGATTTTCTTAACGCCTGCCACAGCCCCGGCTTGTAAATCACTTCCCCTCATGATTGAAGCATCCAATTCGTGTTCACCGGTTGCTGTGTAAACAGCACCTTTGCCGGCATTAAAAAGTTCAGAGTTTTCCATAACATTGATTGCCGCAATAACGGCATCGGTTGAAGTTCCGTTGTTCTTAAGGACTTGATATCCGGCTTTGAGTGATTCCTCAAGTTTGGCTGAGATAGCAGCTTCCTTTTCAGGAGTCATATTTTCTTTAAGAATGGTTCCGGCACCACCGTGAATCACAATAGCAATTGGTTTGTTTTTATTGGTTTCTTCTGACATGGCAGTGGTTGAAATAATAAACAGAATTAAAATTAAAAAACGAAATCTCATGACTTTACCTGATATATTTGAGTGCTAAACCGTTCGCTTGACCTAATAAAGTTCCATTCCATTTGAGTTCACCATTAACCCAGGTTTTCTCAATGCTCGCCGTAAATGTTTCACCATCATAAGGTGTCCAGCCACATTGATAAAGCATGTCAGTATTTTTAACGGTATAGCTTTTATTCATGTCAACGAGAACCAAATCGGCAAAATAGTCTTCTCGAATGTAGCCTCGATCAATCAAATTGAATAAATCGGCAACATTATGAGATGTTTTTTGAACGATTTTCTCTAATGCAAATTTTCCCTGATTTACCAATGTCAATAAACTGGGTAGGGCTGTTTGTACTAATGGTAAACCGGATGGCGCTTTGAAGTATTTATTTTGTTTCTCATCCCATGTATGAGGAGCATGATCGGTGGCAATAATGTCGAGG
>JAGRJO010000246.1 GCA_020442725.1 Lysobacterales bacterium | reverse complement strand
GATGTCCCCAAATCGGAGAAGTTGTAGCTGAGAACTGCTTGATTACATTTATTAAATGCTAATTGTAGTTGTCCTTCATCTTTTTTCATCACATCATTTGAATTGAATGCACTTCCGAATCGCGCACCCGATGTGCTGTAAATGGTTGGAAAGTCAATGATATTATCGGACTTTTCACCAACACCTAAGAACCAAAAACTCTCTTCATTATTGTTCAAACCAGCATACATTAAAACCTTGCCGTTTCTCAATACTTCTAAGCTAATAGTCTGTGTATCTGAAAACTCAGATTTCCATGTGCCGGAAACTTTGGAGTCCACATTATAAGTTGTGTTACCACCACTGGAACCTTCTCTGGAGAAGTGATGAAAAGTGGTTATATCAGCATTGGCGAAACCACCTGAAACCGAGTTTATCAATAAATCAGTATCATTAAATATTAGATTGCCACCGAAGCGGTCATATAATGTTGTCGGGTTGCTCGCAATCAATTTTTGTTGTTGTTGATATTGACCATTTCCATCTTTGACAAAAGTATAAACGGCTCCCAGTGTTTGGGTTTGGTTCTCTCCTGCCGTCGCACCAACGATGATTTCTTCATCATCCAGTCTGACAGTAATCCCAAACTGATCATTGAATGCTGCATCATTTGCTTGAATGAACTGCACTTCGCTCCATTGTCCGTTATTTGCTTTGTTATAAACAGACACACCACCAATACCACCGGCTTGTACATTTCCGGCAACCATTGTATCGCCATAAATTTCAACTTGATTTCCAAGATTGGAATTTCGAGAGTCATTTATAGTTTGCACATTACTCCAGTTTGAACCGGATTTCTCGTAAACATAAACTCGCCCGGGTTGAGTGAGAGCTTGTACGCCCCAAGCACCAACAATGATTTGACCATTTTCATAGTCGAAGTCTTGACCAAATAGGTGGAAATTTTCTTCCAGTTTTTGAGTTTCGCTAAAGCCTGAACCGTTATCCTCAAAGACATAAACTCCTGTACTGACAATAAATTTAACCCCAAAAATAGAGTCATATTCATGTGCGTGAACCAAAAGCATATCCCCTTCAAGAACCAATTGACCACCCATACCCTTGCCTTGTGAAATATCACTGCCGGTGAGTGTTTCATCCAAAACCCAGTTGCCTGATTCAAAGTGAGTCAGGAAAACTCTGGAATCAGAGTCGGTCATTCCACCACTGACACCAATACCGGCTCTTGCACCGGCAGGCATACCAATTGCCAGTCTGCCATTATCATAGGCAAGACCATATCCAAAGCCATCTCCGTCAACACAAGAACCAGTCAAATCTTCAGCAGTTAGACGAGCTAACTCCTGCCACATTCCATCAACTTTCTCATAAGTAATCACTTCACCACAGTTATCGGCAGGATTGCCTCTGGTGAAAATTCTGGGCCAGGATACGACCAGCATATCCTCGGCAAAGACCATATTTATACCATAATCACTTTCATTGGCTTCAACAGGAGCCATGTCTTCAACCAAACTCCAGTCTTGAGACCAAGTCTGTGTGCTTATCAAAGCAAGAAAAACCAATACATATTTCATAAAATTAACCCTCAAAAGATTCAATGGATTAATTCTATGCAGATAGAGAAAAGTAGAAACCCCCAAACTTGGGGGTGAGGAGTGTTATTTGTTCAATTTACGACGGAAATAGGAACGGATATTTTTTTTGACAGATTTTTCTTTGCTGTTTAAGCTAACAACATCAATAAATAAAGCGAGTAAAAACAGGCCGACACTAGTCCAAACATAAAAAGCATAACCGCCCATTGCAAAAAATTCTTTCATGATTTTTCTCCTGAAATTTCAGTTTCGACCCATTTTTTATGTTGTTCGGTTTCCAGAAGAAAAATTCTGGCGCGCTTCAGCATCGAGTATCCGTAATAAAACTTAGTTGCAAAAGCCATAATCAGCAATGGACGAAGCATTTCCCATGTAATTTTACTTTCTCCCGTAATGCTTACAGTGGTTCCTTGATGAATGGATGACCACCATTTTACGGAGAAATGAATAATGACAACATTGGCAATGCCGACAACAGCAATAAGTGATGCAAAACGCGCGGCTTTGCGCGTGTCTTCGGAGAAGGCATTGTAGGTTGCGATGATACCAATGTATAGAAACAATAGGATAAGTTCAGAAGTCATGCGGGCATCCCAAACCCACCAAGTTCCCCACATCGGTTTGCCCCAAAGCGAGCCGGTAACCAGCGCCAGAAATGTAAACCACGCGCCAATTGGAGCCGATGCCATCAACACAGCTTCGGCAACTTTCATGCGCCAGATAATTGAAATGATTCCGCAAAGTCCCATAACACCATAAATAAACATCGACATCCATGCAGCAGGTACATGAACATAAATAATGCGAAATCCATCGCCTTGCTGATAATCCGCCGGTGCCAGAACTAAACCATCATATAATCCTGTGATTAGCAATATGACCGAAACCAATAACAACCATTTGAGAAAATAACCACTGATTCGGTAAAACGACGGTGGTGAACCTAGTTGATGATAAAGCCTGACAATGGCATTTGTACGTTGTTTCATAAATATTTATTCTAAATTAATTTTTATAGCGGCGGCCGCAGCAAAAGGCACTAATGTTAAACTCAAAACCAACATGCCTGCTAAAACCAGAAGTTGCATAGCAATCGGATTACCAAAAGAGCTTTCAACCACCGAACTGGCTCCAAAAATCAAAACCGGTGATAATAAAGGCATAACCAAGACTGTCAACAATAATCCGCCATGTTTTAAACTCATGGTTAATGCTGAGCCAATCGAACCCATCAGGCTGAATATTGGGGTTCCGATTAATAATGACAACACCAAAGCACCATAAGCCGATTCCGGCAAGTATAATAACATACCCAGAACCGGAGCAAAAATCACCAATGGCAAACCGGACAATATCCAATGTGATAAGGCTTTTGCCAAAACGG
>JAGRJO010000245.1 GCA_020442725.1 Lysobacterales bacterium | reverse complement strand
AGCATCCATATTTTTCTGTATTCTTATTTTTCTCATATCTTCCGCATCCGGTAGAGGTGTATTTCTAGGAACAATTCTAAAGCCGATTTTTTTCTTATCATTGTCATCTTGCAGTGAAGTGATATAAACCACCCAATAATCTTCGTGATAAGTCGATTGATTAAAAAAATATCCCACGCCAATTTGATCCTGATTCAGGAAAAATTGATTCTCTCCCAACAGATGATTTTTATGAGGAAGACTTGCTAAAAAATTCTCAAATGCTTTCTGTGCTGTCTCAGCACCGCCTTGTAACGATTCAACCTGATTCCCCAAAATACTATAACTGTATGGAAGTTTGATTCCTTCTTTTGTAAGGAGTTCGTTGGGGGTTATATTATTCAATGTATGAGCAACTAAATTCGCATCCGCCATAAGTTCAGCTTTTTTCATAGCGACAACACTTAGTTTTTCATTACATACCAAAAACTCTCTTCTCTGTTCGAAGTATTCAATGATTAGTTTTGCAAGCTCTCTCGACTTTTCATCTGTTCCACAGCCGGAAAAATCTTTGTTTGCCTGAACAATACTTATAGAAAAAAGAAAATAGAAAAATACAATTAATTTCATAAACTCATTTGGACTCAATTATGAGATAAACAACAGTGGTATCACCAACATTCAGCACTTTATGCCAGTCCGTTCCCGAGCTGTTAAAATAACTATTGGTTTCAAGATTTACTATTCGTGTTCCTTTGCTGTCTTCTATCTGCATCCGACCACCGGATATGGCATATCCAAAATTGGAGTTGTGTTTATGCTTTTCATGGCCGACGCCAGGAGGAAATGTGCATCGAAGAATTTGTTGTTGCTCATCTTCTGATAACATCTCACAAACATCCTTACCTTTCCAACCTGCTTCCAATGGACCTTTTAGGCTTTCAGCAAATAAACTGTCAGGTCTAAAAAGACATAATAACAGCACTAATATTTTTATCAAATCAACAATCCTCCGTCAACTGGAATATTCGTACCTGTGATATATCCCGCTTCATCGGAAGCGAGGAATAGAAAAATTGGAGCAATTTCTTCGGGTTGAGCCATCCTGTGCATTGGAATTAGTGGAAGAATTTGTTTAAGCATTGTCTCATTCTGAGTTAAAGCGGATGCAAATTTCGTATCAGTTAATCCTGGTAATACAGCATTAACACGAATGTTTTGAGGAGCACATTCACGCGCAAAGGCTTTCGTCATGGAAATAATCGCAGCCTTAGAAATCGAGTAAATCCCTTGCATAGGAGCGGGAGATACTCCATTAACTGATGCTGTATTAATAATACAACCTCCGCCATTTTTACGCATGGATTGTCCTGCCAATTGGCTCATTAGGAAATATCCTTCGATATTGACTTCAACAGTCTTTTCCATTGCTGAATAGGGCGTATCCAGAATGTGTCCGAAATAGGGATTGGCTGCTGCATTATTGACCAGAATATCTAACTTGCCAAATTTGCTTTCAATAGTTTCAAACAAGCTTTGAATCGAGCTTCGGTCACCAATATGGCATTCCACCGCAATCGCATTTCCACCCTGATGATTGATTTCTTCAGCTACGCGGTCAATTCCCTCTTGCCTGCGGCTGGAAACTATCACATTCGCACCCGCTTTCGCATATAGTTTCGCCACTTCTTCACCGATTCCCCTCGATGAACCCGTCACCAGTGCCACTTTATTTTTTAGTGAAAACATCTCGTCCTCTTTATTTTGAATACACGATATTGTATAACATTCTAGTTAAATTGACTCAAATATAAACTCAGGAATAAAAAATGAAAACAGCTTTAATCACCGGAGCCAATCGCGGAATTGGTTTGGAGTTAGCAAAACAACTGCAACAAAAAGGCTATCATGTCATAGCCGCTTGTAGAAAGGCATCACAGCAGTTACAAAAACTCAAATGCCAAATAGAAGAAAACTTTGATGTCACAAATGCAGCAAGTATAAAGAATTTAGCAGATGAATTATCCAATCAGAAAATTGACTTACTCATCAACAATGCCGGCCTCTTACAAGGCATGACTTTGGAAAATCTGGATTATGATTCTATCCGGCAACAATTTGAGGTAAACGCATTAGGTCCTTTAAGAGTTGCTGAAAACTTTATTCCATTGATGGCAAATGACTCCAAACTCGTCATTATAACCAGCCGCATGGGCTCGATTACTGATGGCTCCGGTGAACAATATGGCTACCGAATCAGTAAAACTGCTGTAAATATGGTTGGCAGTTGTTTAGCTCACGATTTAAAAGGAAAAGGGATTGCTGTGGCTTTACTCCATCCCGGATATGTGAGAACAGACATGACCGGTGGAAGCGGGTTTATTAACGCCGATGAATCCGCCAGAGGCTTGATTGCTAGAATTGAAGAGCTAAATCTGAAAAACTCAGGCTCATTCTGGCATATGGATGGAACTGAATTGCCATGGTGAGTCTATGTACAAAAATATAAAAGTCATTGGTTTTGATGCAGACGATACGCTTTGGGTGAATGAAACCTTTTTCCGTGAAGCAGAACTAAAGTTCGGGCAGTTGATGCAAGGTTTTGAAACTATCAATCAAGTTGACCAGGAGTTGTTTAAGATTGAGATATCTAATTTGCCGATTTATGGTTATGGAATTAAGGGCTTTATTTTGTCAATGATGGAGGCAGCTCTGGAGTTATCAAACTATCAAGTCACTCCACAAACCATGCAATCCATTGTGGACATTGGCAAAGAAATGTTAAACAAACCGGTTGAATTATTGGATGGTGTGGAAGAAGTCCTCAATCAACTATCAAAAACACACCGTCTCATTCTGGCAACAAAAGGTGACTTACTGGATCAGGAACGCAAGTTGGAAAAATCAGGGCTGATAAAATACTTTCATCATATCGAAGTCATGAGCGATAAAAGGTCTTGTGATTATCAGAAACTATTAAATCACTTGGACATTGAGCCACAGCAGTTTCTTATG
>JAGRJO010000244.1 GCA_020442725.1 Lysobacterales bacterium | reverse complement strand
AACCTGGCTCATAACCTCCTTTGATACTACGATTAAATAAAGGGTTTTCAATGGAGTTGAGCAACAGAGAATATTTTTTCTGAGAAATTCCGTTTACAAAATCATTGGGATCAAATCCCGGTTTAGACACCATTGCGAGGATTTCACCATTATTCGGGTTTGCCACAATAATTGAACCGGTCATATCACCCAGAGCATTAAAAGCAGCTTGTTGGAGTCGAATATCAATCGTCAGTTGGATGTCTTCGCCACTGACTGGCAACTCTTCTTTAATGGTGCGCAGAACTCTACCACGTGCATTGGTTTCGATTGTTAACTGCCCGGGCTGGCCGTGTAATCGGTCTTCCAGCGATTTTTCTAATCCTTGTTTACCGGTGTATTCAGTACCCTGATATCTTTTTTTATCTAAGCTGTCCGCATCGCTTTCGTTAATTCGACCGACATAACCAACTAAATGAGCAATTAAGTCCGTATAACGGTAGTGTCTAATGAGGTATGGAATTGCAGTGAATGCCGGAAACATATACTTTCTGGATGCATAATTTGATAATTCTTCTTCAGAAAGTTTAGCCTTCACAATTATTGGTTTGAATGGCGGATTTTGTTTCTCTTTTTCCAGAATATCATCAATTTCATTATCTGTCAGATTAACTAAAGATTGCATTTCATAAAGTTTTTCTTTTAAATTTCCTGATTTCTCAGGAATCACTTGTAAACGATAGGTTGGAATATTATCCACGAGTAACACTCCGTTTCTATCGTAAATAAAACCTCTCGCTGGTGACAAGGATGTCGTTCTTATGCGGTTTTTTTCAGAGTTTTGTAACAACTCATTATGTTTAACAACTTGAAGATAAAAAAAACGACTGAAAATAATCATAAGTGCAATGCTGACTATGATTACTGATGCAAAAATTCTGGAATTAAAAACTCTGGTTTCCGCCTTTGGATTTTTAATTTGCCGGTAATTTTGTCGCATATTATCTGTGTTTTAGTTTCAATCGGTCCAAAAAATATTTAAACCAAGGCCAAATGATGACCGATGTTATGACAGAATAAAGATGTAATGCGAGTGTGTTTTCATTAGACGCTAACCAATCAATTGCTGAGCGAATAAAAGCATCATTCAATAATAAAGCTCCGACCATCAATGATAACTGCCAGAAAGAAGTCATTTTGAGTCGTTTATGAATTTTACTAATGATAAAAACAATCGCAACCATGGAAAATCCATGCTTTCCAAACAAGCTTCCATAAAGCACATCAAGCAAAATACTGTAGGTAAAAGCTGTAAACAATCCGCATTGTTTGGGTGATTCAATGCTCCAGTAAATAATGACTAATGCCAGCCAGTAAGGCTGGATGTTTCTAAACCATATCGGCCAGGGAAGCAGCATGAGTACCAAACTCAATATAATCGACAGATGAATTAACTTACTCGAAAAAAGTTTCACTGAGTCACATCCTCACTACTTTCTGAATGATTTGAGTCTTCCCAAACCAAAAGAACCTGCTTCAAGTTATTTAAATTGGCACTGGGCTTAGCGTTTGCTTGCTGAAAGGAGCGGTCTCCTTGAGAGTCTAATATTTCACTAAGGCTTGCGACTTTTAAACCTCTTGGAAAAACTCCTCCGAATCCTGATGTGATTAGAGTGTCTCCAACCTTGATGTCTGCACTTTGTGGAATTTCAGGCAAACTGAGACTGTTCATATCTCCGGTTCCATAGAGTACCGTTCTGACACCGGTTCTTAAAAATTCGACCGGCACGGCATGGTTTTGGTCGGTTATCAGAATTACATGTGAGTTTTCCAAATTGACCTTGCTGACCTGTCCAATAAGTCCATACAAATCCAAAACGGTTTGATTGATTGAAACATTTTGGTTCGAACCTTGGTTGATTACAATTCGGTGCTGATTTTTTCCAATGTTGAGATTGACCAAGAATGCTGCCGTTGTTTGTAAGGGCAGCTGTTGTTTAGCATTCAGTAATTGTCGTAATTCGACATTTTGCTGTGAAATGACCTCCATTTGCAATAAATCAATTTGAACCTGTGACAGATTTTGTTTGAGATCGGCGTTTTCTTGCAACAATTGCAAATGATCGGATAAGGCTGAATTGATAAAGTTATAGGCTCGCTGTGGCCATTCAACAACTTTCACCAAAGGAAGTGTGAGAGCCGAAATAGTGGAGCGGATGGGAGTGGCAATTTTGTTGGAGTTGTCCAGAATCATTAAAACAACACAAACTATCTCCAAAAACAAAAATCGCAAAACATAAATTTGAGTTGCTGATGTATCGGATTTTTTGCCCCACATTTTTAATTTTGAAAAACTTCTAAATTACCTTCTTCGTGCAAACGTGAAAAAGTCAGAACCATTCTCATCCATAATCTCAAGAGCCTTACCACCACCTCTTGCAACACAAGTAAGTGGGTCTTCAGCAATTAATACTGGCAAACCGGTTTCTTCCATCAACAATTTGTCTAAATCTTTTAATAATGCACCACCACCAGTCAGAACAATGCCTTGGTCTGCAACGTCTGCGCATAATTCAGGTGGCGTTTGTTCCAGAGCAGTTTTGACTGCTGAAACAATGCCTGTTAAAGGTTCGTGTAAGGATTCCAGAACTTCATTGTTGTTAATTGAAAACATTCTTGGTACACCTTCTGCCAGATTTCTTCCGGTGATTTCAATGGTTTTGACTTCGGTTGAAGGGTAGGCACAACCGATTTCTTTCTTGATTTTTTCAGCAGTTGTTTCACCAATCAATGTGCCATAGCTACGGCGAACATAGGAAATTATCGCTTCGTCAAATTTATCTCCGCCAATTTTAACCGATGCTGAATAAACAATACCATTCAATGATAAAACCGCAACTTCAGAAGTTCCACCACCAATATCTAGAACCATAGAGCCACGAGCCTCGTGAATTGGAATTCCGGCTCCGATTGCTGCTGCCATTGGCTCTTCAATCAGATAAACATCTGATGCTCC
>JAGRJO010000243.1 GCA_020442725.1 Lysobacterales bacterium | reverse complement strand
CCTACAGGTCTATTGTTGCAATTCAATAATAAACAATAGTTCATGAAAATCTTATCCAATAGTCTTAATTTATGGGCAGCAACGACGTCTCGGCTGAATGCAATGCAGACGGAACATTTTTACCGCAACTATTTCTCAGATTGGTTCTGTTTTGGGAATTTTTTTGGGATGCCGGATTAAAAAAATATCAAGCCGGTGCTGATGGCAACTGGTTTGCCAGTATCCAGGATTCGTTTCCTTTTCCGTTTAATAGTTTTAGCTCCGGCTTAAATTGGAATATGGCAATGTGGGGAGAAATTATTGGTGCATTTCTCATATTGTTTGGATTATTTACCCGATTTGCGGCTTTTTCACTCATAGTTATAACCGTTGTTGCCACTTCTGCGGTGCATTGGTCGGAAAATTGGAGTTCCTTAAGCGAACTCTGGCAAGGATATGTCGTGACAAACAATGGAGAAGGGAATTTTAAATTGCCTCTTTTATATGTTGTGATGTTATTACCACTATTGTTTAGCGAAGCCGGAAAACTCAGTTTTGATAACTTGCTATCACACCTTAAAAACTATCATGAAACTGATGAAAAATGTTATGACTTTGCCATGTGGGGATTCATCGGACTCATTCTTTGTGCTGTTTTTATCTTCCTTATTCCAAGCGTTGCGATTGCCTTTCTGGTGTTTTCAGTATTGATGTTTTCTCTGAACTTTTATCTGATTCCCCGATATTAGCCAAATTTCAAAAAAAATTAGCAATTTTTGGCGGTGTTACAACAATTTGTAACACCAATGTCATGAGCTTTCAGGTATAATTTTCTGCCAAATTATTCCTCAAAATATATATATGAAAAAAGTTACTGTTCTGTCATTGATCTTATTTACCTCAATTCGAGTAAACGCCGATATTGGAGATTTACTAATTACCGAAATTTCGGCTACGTCTTCCAGTAGTGCAGATTTTATTGAAATTTACAATAATGGTGCATCAACTGTTGAATTATCCAATGTTTATATAACAGATGCCACGCACGAAGGTACTTCGACTTATTATTATAAAATAGTAACCGGTTACGGTGGAGGTGGAGATTATTATGACTTCAATGCCAGATTTCCTGATGGTGCTACAATTGCGGCCGGAGAATACCAAACAATTGCTGTGAATGGGTCGATTGCTTTTAATACTGCTTTTGGACAAGACCCGACTTATGAGCTCTACGAAGATAATGGCACAGCTGATAGCGTTCAAGACATGCGACATGCAACACCGAATTCGATTGCAACACCCTCAAACAGCACCAGACCAAGTGGACTAACATCAAGCGGAGAGGTTGTAATATTGTATCATTGGGATCTAACTGACTTGGTTCAAGATATTGATTATGTGATGTGGGGAGATACTGATGAAGCAGTTGACAAATCAGGAGTTTCTATTGATGGGCCAGATGGTGATATTGATCCCTCATCATATCTAAATGACACGGCAATACTTAGTCAATCTATAGTCTTCGGATTGGCACATGCTTCAGGAAAATCATGGCAACGTATTGATATGACAGAGGGAACTGAAACTCAATCCGGTGGAAATGGCATAACAGACTCTGATGAAACCTCTGAGAATCTAGATACAACCTTTACAGAAGCTGATGTTACACCAAATGCTGCTTATGTCGCACCTCCTCCAACAGCCCCCAATGTAATCATTAACGAAGTCGATGCTGTCAGTACTACTGAATTTATCGAATTATACGGAACAGCCAATGCCAGTTTAACAGATGTGGCTGTTGTTCTCTATCAAGGCAGTGACGATACTATTTACGATATCATTGACTTATCAGGTTTGAATATGGGTTCAGATGGATATTTCCTGATAGGAGATAGTTCATTGACACCTGAAGTAACAATACCTGTAAATACTTTACATGACGATGCAAGTGCAGTGGCTATTTATTTTAGCAATGCCAGTAATTTCACAATTGGCGGAAGTCTGACAACCACTGATTTAATGGATGCTTTGGTTTATGATTCAGGCCAAGCGGATGATGCTGAACTTCTAACATTATTGAATGCCGGACAGGCTCAAATTGATGAGAATAACAATTCAAATGCTGCCACAGAATCGAATGCCCGTTGTCCGAATGGTTCAGGTGGCTCCAGAAATACTGCCACGTACAATCAAGTGTCACCGACTCCTGCTGCCGTTAATAATTCTTGTCCTTTGGAAGATTATTACGCAAGCGTTGATCCGACTAATGCAACAACTTTGCGTAATACATTGCATGATATTATTAAAGTTGCGATTTCATTCCCTTATTCAAATGGTGCTTCTCAAGATACCTGGGAAATTCTGTCTTTTGCAGATGAGGATCATAATACTGCAGTTGACGTCAATCCGAACGTATCTGAAGCAGTATGGATGGTTTATAAGAATAACTCTTATACATACAATGGCGGAGGCCAACAACCCTATAACAGAGAACATACATGGCCACAATCCAGAGGATTCCATGAGGATGATATGGGAACCGATAATAGTGCCAGAACCGATGCTCATCACTTAATGATGTCAGATAAAGATTATAATTATATTCGTAATAACAAATACTATGATAATTGTGACCCGTCCAATGATGTGACATGTACTAATAATGTAAGTGCAGGAGATGACACAAATATCCAAACGATAGAGTATAGTGGTACAGTAAGTGGTCCAGCTGTTGGTGGCAATACCGGCTCAACTTACCCCGGAAATTCAAACTGGACTAATAATTCAGTATTCGAAGTCTGGAATTTCAGAAAAGGGGATATTGCTCGCGCGATGTTCTATATGGATGTTCGTTATGAAGCCAGTCAAATGGATCCTGCAAGCTCACCACCACAAATGGAACCGGATTTAATTCTGACCAATGATGTGAGCCAGTTAAATGCAGGAGGACCATATATGGGATTACTGAGTACACTTTTGGAATGGCACACTCTGGATCCGGTCGATGATATTGAAAGAGAA
>JAGRJO010000242.1 GCA_020442725.1 Lysobacterales bacterium | reverse complement strand
CGGTCTCCCTCAATATGCAACAGATGGCTCTGCGGGACTGGATTTGCGCGCTTGTATAGAAGAACCTCTAAACGTCGCATCAAGAGAAACTGTATTGATTCCCACAGGACTAGCAATCCATATCAAAGATAATAATATGGCTGCCACAATATTACCTCGTTCCGGCTTAGGTCATAAACATGGACTGGTTTTAGGCAATCTGGTCGGACTGATTGATTCTGATTATCAGGGACAATTGTTTGTCTCTTGCTGGAATCGTTCCGATAAAGATTATACAATCAATCGTGGAGACCGAATTGCTCAAATGGTTTTTGTACCTGTGATACAAGCTCAGTTTGAGGTTGTTGAAGAATTTAATAATTCCGAAAGAGGCGAAGGCGGATTTGGTCACTCAGGTGTTGCATAAATAGAAAGAACAATAAAAATGATCAGCAAAAAAACATCATTCAAGAAACTACCACTCGATTTAAATATCACACTTATCTGGGGTTTATTGCTTGTTGTTTCGATAATTGCAATCATTGTATTTGGTAAAACCGTTTTAGATATTAATGAAGAGTCCTCATTAAAAAAACAAATGAGCGATCACTCCAGTGCCATTGCATCTCAAGTCAAAACCAATTATCAAGCGACGACACAAAAAGTTAATAATACAATTTCATCAGTACTTGCTGAGCAATCCGAAGATGATAATTTAATCATTCAGTCGATTAAAGAAAAGCTCCCAAATGCTTTACGAGTTCTGATTAACAATCAAAATCTTGTCGATATTACCCCTGAAGCATTTCCGGGTATTAATTATGCAACATTGGATATGTTGAAAATTGCCAAAAAGGACAATAAAAATCCGGTTGCGGAAATTCATCTTTATGGACAAAAAGACCAATATTTGAATTTTATTCACATTTTGGACAATCAATCAGACCGTTACCTGATAATCAGTCTTCCTGTCGATGAGATTTTAAGAAGTCTCCCTCAACTCAATGTTACGAATGGTTATATTGTCCTCAAGCAAACATCCAGTCAATTCGTCACTGTCAGGTTGAAATCATGGGGAAATCTTTCCAATGCGGAGAATCAAGTCTCAAATTCATACAAGGTTGAGAATAGCTATTTCAGCATTGACAGTTCATTTCCTGAACCAAGTTATTTACTCAAAGGAATGACAATGATGTCAGCTATTATTGGCATGTTGTCGTCAATTTTGCTCCTTGTCGCAGTCGTTCTGAATATTCTGAAGAAGCTGAAAGAATTGAAACAGAAACAATCTCAACCACAACCCGTCTATATTCCTAAGGCCAGAAACGAAATTACAGATTTAGGCAGTGGCGAAAATAATTCGGGCTCTACAACATCTATTAATAAACCGGAAAATATCCCTGCAATACCAGATATGAAAGAAACCAATCAAATTGATAAAAGTATATTCAGAGCTTATGACATCCGAGGCATCGTTGATGAAGTTTTAACGACAGATGCTGTCAGACTCATCGGTCAGGCTATCGGAACTGAGAACCTGAATCGTGGAAAAAACAGCATTGTTGTTGCTCGTGATGGTCGTTTATCCGGTAAAAAATTACTAGAAGCCCTGGTTGAAGGTTTGTTAAAAAGTGGTTGTAATGTAATCAATATTGGAGCTGTACCAACAGGTGTCCTTTACTTTGCCACTCATCATTTGGAAGTGGGTTCCGGTGTGATGCTGACAGGAAGTCACAATCCGCCAAATTATAACGGTTTGAAAATAATGCTCAACGGTGAAACTTTATCCGGTGAGTTGATTATGGATTTGTATTATTCAATTATTAATAATGATTTAGCGACTGGTGATGCCAGTGAACAAAAGATGGATATTGCTGATGATTATGTTGATTACATCTCTTCTGACATTCAGCTTGATGATGAATTGAAAGTGGTCGTTGATTGTGGAAACGGAATTGGCGGTGAGGTTGGCCCGCAAGTTCTTGAAGAAATTGGTTGCGAAGTCATTCCATTACATTGCGAAATTGATGGTAGCTTCCCGAATCACCATCCTGATCCAAGCGTCCCAGAAAACTTACAAGATTTGATTACAGCGGTCAAATCCACCGATGCTGACATCGGGATTGCATTTGACGGTGATGCCGATCGACTGGGTGTGGTGACAAAATCCGGTGAAATTATTTATCCGGATCGATTGCTCATGCTTTTCGCCAAAGATGTACTTATTCGTCAGCCGGGTGCAAGCATCATCTTCGATGTGAAATGCACCGGACATTTGCCCAAAGAAATTGTTAAAAATGGTGGTTTACCAATTATTTGGAAAACCGGGCACTCCTTTATCAAAGCAAAAATCAAAGAAACCAATGCCGCATTAGCCGGTGAAATGAGCGGGCATTTCTTCTTCAATGAACGCTGGTATGGTTTCGATGACGGTATTTATGCTGCTGCTAGGCTGCTTGAAATCCTCGATCAGGAAGGTCGTCCGGCTCAGGACGTTTTTGATGAGTTACCAAATAGTGTCAGCACTCCGGAACTCAAATGTCATACCCAAGAAGGCGAAAACTATGCCTTTATGGAAAAGTTCCAGAAATCTGCCAGCTTTCCGGATGCCCATCTCACTACAATTGACGGAATTCGTGCCGATTTTGCCGATGGTTGGGGTTTGGTCAGATGTTCCAACACCACACCGTGTTTGGTCCTACGCTTCGATGCCGATAATGAAGAGGCTTTGAACCGTATCAAAGAAGAATTCAGAGAGCAAATATTGAAAGTGGATAATTCTTTGAAGTTGCCTTTTTGATAAGTGAGAAATATAAAAACAACTGAGGAAAAAATTTTCATAGAAACCTTTCGACAAATAGGTGTCCCTATAGAAATATTAGCCTTTCCTGATGAGGTTGATAGAACTAATAAAGCAGTAGATATTCATGCTAAATATAAGAATCAAAATGTTTGGGTAGAAATAACACAGGTTGAAAGTTTTTCAAATCAAATAGCTCAATCTCATAAATTAAAATTTTTATGGGATGGGCTAGAGAAAGAGCTTA
>JAGRJO010000241.1 GCA_020442725.1 Lysobacterales bacterium | reverse complement strand
TTAAATAAAGCATTATATTAGCATCAACTAATATAATCTATTGGTTCATTGAATGAAATTTAAAATATTAAAGTCAGTCATAATTTTGATACTCCTGTACATTTTTGTAAGTACAGTTTTCATGGAAAATAACACTTCGGTATCAAACTTACTCGGACTCAAAGGATTATACTGCGATAAAAAATAAATTCACTCATTTATCTACTTTTTTCAAATGCATAAATTGCTCTGACAAGATATAATATCCAGTCCAAATTTTGAGGTAAAAATGACTCCAACACGAAAAAAACGCCTGTTAGCTCTTTCAGTGATACTTTTGGGCGTAGCCATTGCCACCGCACTGATATTAACCGCATTCAAAGAAAACATTCTGCTCTATAAGTCCCCAACAGAAGTTCATAATGGCGATTATCCAAAAGAAGGTCGGAATTTCCGTATTGGCGGAATGGTGAAAAAAGGCAGTATTGTCAAGTCAACAACATCTCTGGATGTGGATTTTGTAGTGACTGATTATGCCAAAGACATCGCAATCAAATACACAGGTCTTTTACCTGATTTATTCAGAGATGATCAAGGTGTCGTAGCCATTGGCAATCTGGATAAAAATAATGTTTTCCATGCGGAAGAGATATTAGCAAAACATGACGAAAACTATATGCCTCCTGAAGTTGCTGACTCGCTGAAAAAAGCCAAAGAAAGCCCGGATTACAAAGGAAAGGATTAACAATGCTTGCTGAAATTGGACAATTCACCCTCGCCTTTGCACTGGTTGTTTCCTTATTGCTGACAATATTACCGATTTGGGGATTTTATACAAATAACTCACAGTTGATGAAAACAGCACGTCCATTGGCGTATTTGCAACTGATTTTCACATTGACTTCATTTTTAATTCTGGTGACATTATTCGTGATTCAGGATTTTTCTGTGGCTTATGTCTGGCGAAATTCAAACCTGATTTTACCGGTTCGTTACCGAATTTCTGCAACCTGGGGAGCTCATGAGGGTTCCATGTTGCTTTGGGTGACAATTCAGGCATTATGGACTGCCATGGTTGCATTGTTCTCAAAATCTTTGTCTCTGAAACAAATTGCCAGAGTTTTAGCTATTCTGGGTGTTATTTCTTTGGGATTCGCAGCATTTGTTTATATCACTTCCAATCCTTTCTTAAGGACATTTCCCGCACCGATGGATGGCAATGATTTGAATCCGCTTTTACAGGATATTGGTTTGATTATTCATCCGCCAATTTTATACATGGGATATGTTGGTTTATCAGTTCCGTTTGCATTATCAGTTGCAGCATTATTGGGTGGAAAAATTGATGAAAACTGGATTCGCTGGTCTCGTCCGTGGACAAATATTGCCTGGGGATGCTTAACTCTAGGAATTGTCCTTGGAAGTTGGTGGGCTTATTATGAGCTCGGCTGGGGCGGCTGGTGGTTTTGGGATCCGGTTGAAAATGCGTCATTTTTACCCTGGCTGGCAGCGGTTGGTTTGATTCACGTTCAGGCTGTGAGTGAAAAACGCAATGCTTTCCGTGGTTGGACGGTATTATTGGCAATCATCGCATTCAGTTTGAGTGTACTAGGTACTTTTTTGGTTCGTTCAGGTGTATTAACCTCTGTTCACGCCTTTGCAAGTGATCCAACGAGAGGTGTTTTCGTCCTAGCACTACTTGCAGCTTATGCCGGTGGTTCGTTGTTTCTTTATGCAATAAGAGCGCATAAACTTAAATCTGCCGGAGGGTTTCAGCTCAGTTCCAGAGAAACGATGCTGTTGATAAACTCAATTTTATTCATAACAGTTTGTTTTATGGTTCTAATGGGAACATTATTCCCGCTGATTTTTGAAGCATTTGATAAAAAGATTTCTGTTGGACCACCCTATTTCGGTTCAATGTTTTTTATGTTTATGATTCCGGTAGTGATGATGTTGCCTTTGGGTGTTCTATATCGCTGGCGAAAAGATGAATTTATCCGAATCATTATGAAATTGATTCCTGCTTTTGTGGTTTCAGTTTCTATGACATTACTTGCGGTTTGGTATTTTAAAGGATTAAATATTAAAGCCACCTTAGGTGTTTTTGCCTCTTTTTGGGTATTCACTTCGATACTGTTTGCACTGAAGAGCAGTTGGAAGTTAACTCGGGGATTATGGGGAATGCATATTGCTCACTTTGGCTTTGCTGTTTATCTCTTTGGAGTTTCCATGACGGAACATACAGATTTCGAGATTGACACTTTGATGTATCCCAATGAAGTGCAAATGGTTCAGGGTTATTCCGTTGAATTTAAAGGTGTGGAGCAAAAACAAATCGAGAACTATATGGCAGATGTCGGACATTTCGTTGTTACTAAAAATAATGAACACGTTGCAGATATGAATCCGCAAAAACGCATTTATTTGCGTCGAAGCAATCCAATGACCGAAGCGGCGATTGACCCTGGATTCACCAGAGATTTGTATATTTCACTGGGCGAACAAATCAACGATAATGGCGGTTGGGCTGTTCGGGTTTATGTTAAACCGTTTATTCGCTGGATGTAAAATAAAATTTTACTAATGATGATTGGTGGTTTTTGGGCGGCATTTGACCGCAAGTACAAATTGCATGCCAAGCAAGTTCAGAAACAAAATATTGAGAATTACCTGAAAGCATGAATAGAACTGTCATTAAAGCATTGATTCCATTGGTGATTTTTATTGGTCTAATTGTGCTTTTATACAATGGGCTTGGGAAAAACACCCGACTCTTGCCATCGGCTTTGATTGATAAACCGGTTCCAAATTTTTCAGTTCCTGCACTATTGTCTGACAAAACGATTACAAACGATACATTAAAAGGGCAAATGTATTTGCTCAATGTTTGGGCAAGTTGGTGTCCGAATTGCCGAATTGAGCATCCGATGGTTACAGAGTTTGCACGACAAAACATCATTCCGGTTTATGGTTTGAATTATAAAGACGAAGAAGCGAACGCTAAACAATGGCTCAAACAATTTGGCAATCCTTACATCGATATTTTGGTTGATGAAGATGGCC
>JAGRJO010000240.1 GCA_020442725.1 Lysobacterales bacterium | reverse complement strand
CAAGGGACAGGATTAGGACTCTATATTTGTCGAGAAATGTGCAAATCAAACAATGCCAAGCTGGAATATCTCAGACTTGAATTCCAGCATGTTTTCAGGCTGCATATAAGTAAATAAAATTACTTTTGTGTGATTTTCGCAGTGAAAATCCTGCTTTCGTGCAAGATATGAACAAACAACCAATCATGCAACAAGGTGAAAACCTCATCTATTAAAGAGCCGTTTTGTTCAAAATCATCTTTCAATTTGAAAATATTATTGATGAATTTTTCATGAGCTTCAGCATGAATGTCTTTTTCTCTAATACTTTGTTTTTCAAGCAATTCTTCTTCGTAAGTAAAATGCGCTATCGTGTGATCAATAACCTTGTTAAATGCTTCTATCAAATCTTCTTTTTGAACGCCGGATTTATTTGATAAATCATAGAATTCATTGATTGACTCCACAATATCTTTATGTTGCTCATCAATCTCTTTGATACCTGTACTCAGCACATCTTTCCATGTTATAAATGACATTTTTATTTTTAGTATTTTTAAGATGTGGAGTCATTTTACTTGAATATATTTAAAGCAACAAAGTTAGCCCAATGATTTCCAAAGATAGAAGTTGAAATAGGACTTCCATCCTTCAAATGGTCTAAATATTTCGTCAATTGTGACAATATTTGGCTTTTTTTCAGTGCTAAAATACTTATGCAATACCGCACTTAAGCCAGTATCCCCATACGCGATGCAATTCATATTTCTTAAGCATTTCATCGCTGCGTAATTGGATGTCCACTTACCAATTCCTTTTATAGTTTGCATTTGTAAAAGTTGTTGTTCTGAGCTCTGATTCAGTAGCTTTTGCTTATCTAAAGCTCCGGAAACAAATGCTCCGGAAATATTTTTGAGATAAGATATTTTTTGTTTAGAAAGCTGCATTTCAGCCAGCATGGAACTATCAGCTGAGATAATTTTTTCAGGCTCAGGAAAACAATAGTAGGTGTTTTGGTCGTGATTAACACAATCTCCAAGTGAATGAACCAATCGTGTTTTGATTTTATGTGCAAAGGTCAAATTGATTTGCTGACCAATCACACACCAACAAAGAACTTCAAATAAATCCACAATCCCCATCAATCTCAAACCATGATACTCTTGAGAAAAATGTCTTGTTTCCGGTGTCTTTTCCAATAACCGGTAGAACTCTGATAAATCACGTTCTAAATCAAACCATTGAGTAACATAGCTAGTTAATTCCTCGTCATCAGAAACAGATAAACAATCTTTGAAAACCTTAACCACAAGTGAATCACTATAATCTGATACTTCAATCATAGCTGGCCCGGATTTTAAACGAATCAAACGAGTGATTTTATTGTCATTAACTTGATACAAGCACTCTTTGAAACCTCTATCAAGAAAATCATAGCACGCTTGAAAACTGAAAATTTCAGGCTTGGGGATTAAAATTTCAATATGAGAACTAATGAGTCTGCACCCAACTTAAAAAAGCATCGACAAACCTCTGTGGAGCACTTTCATCCAGATTAAAATATAGTGACGGTTCAATTAATTCAATCTCCATTATTTTGTAAGTTCCTTGAAAATCGACCAAGTCCACTCTAGCGTAAAGCACTTCTTCAGGAATGGTTTGTAAAGCTTTCTGACCGGCTGTCAGCAATTCTTTACAAGGTTGAATGCTTTGTAAAATTCCACCATGTTCTTCCTGAACTCTGAAATCACCTTGTTTCGGCGTTTTAAGAATGCAATGGCTGTACTCGCCGGCAAAGTAAAAAAGCGAATATTCCCCATCTTCAATAATTGCCGGAACAAACGGTTGTACCATCAATTGACGATTCTTTAAACTCTGATTGAGTAGGTCTTTATACGTTAAGTAATTATCTTTCTTCAGCCAAAATGTATTATCTGAATTCGCACTGATTGTTGGTTTAATAATAATTTGATTGGTTTTAAACTTTTCAAAATATTCAGGAATTTTTTCAAACTGAAATTTTTCAAGCCAGATTGTCGGGATAATTTCAGCACCTTTACCTTCTACTTCTCTCAGGTAATTTTTATTGATATTCCATTTTGCAATGGCATAAGAATTATATAGCGGAACTCCTGATTGTTCAATATTCTTCAGGACTTGCATAAATTCATCTGCACGCTCCTGATAATCCCAAGTCGAACGAATAACCACAGCTTCATAATCCTCCCAGCTAACATTTCTCTGAGTCCATGGAATATGAAAAGTCTGCCAACCGGACTTTGAAAATGGCTCATCTAACAATTTGTCATAAATCACAAAATCATCAGGTGCATTCATTGTCAGGATAACGATTTTTCTCATGATTCTTTTAATCTCCAAATAATGGTCAGTAAAATACCCGCAATTACAACCAGCATTATCTGCAAACCGATTCTTTGATACAAAACAGCAATTGATGCCGCAAAGGTAATCGCTATGACCCATGTCGCTTTTTTCTTGGAGGATCGTGAAATGGTTTTGGTTTCTTCCCATTGACGAAGTCCGGGACCGAACCATTTATTTTCCAGTAACATTTTATGAAATCGGGGCGAACATTTGGAAAATATTCCCAAAGCAATGATTAAAAAAACTGTTGTCGGCATCAAAGGTAACACAGCTCCGATAGCACCAAGCAGGACGAAAAACCATCCCAAAGCAATCATCAGTTTTTGTCTTAAACCCTTATTCATTGTTTTATTATCCATAATTTCTTACGAACACACAAAGAATATCAATCCCTTTCAAAATACTTCACAAAAAGATGTTTAAGAGCATTGTGATCCAATTCAAAAACTAACGCTAATTGTCGCCCTAATTTGTTACTTGGAAATCCTTGCCGGTTAAACCAAGCCAGATAATGTCCGGGAAGCTGATAAAGCCTGTGACCTTTGTATTTGCCATAGGGCATAATTTGATTAAGAGCAGCTATAAATTCCTGCTTTTGTTCCTGAGAAAAACTCATTGCAGATTATTTGAATATTCGCTCAATGCGATTCATTCCTTGCCAATAACATAAATCAGCCGGATTT
>JAGRJO010000023.1:12492-17207 GCA_020442725.1 Lysobacterales bacterium | reverse complement strand
GCAAAACTACTGGAAAAAAGCGGAGTCAATGTCCCAAAAGTTTTAGCGAAGAATCTTGAGGATGGTTTTTTACTACTATCCGATTTGGGAACTGTTCAATACCTTTCTAAATTGGATGATGAAAATTTTGAATCTTTGTACTCTGATGCCATCATCTCATTACATAAAATACAGGCGAGCACTTCTACCAATGACCTGCCCTGCTATGATGATGAGCTATTAAAATTTGAATTGAGCCTATTTCACGATTGGTTTATTGGTCGTCACCTTGATGTTGAACTAACCGATGAACAGAGCCATACATTAAATGAATGTTATGAATTATTGACAAAAAATGCTCTGGAGCAACCTCAGACATTTGTTCATCGAGATTATCATAGTCGCAATTTAATGAAAACCAAAGAGAACAACCCCGGCATTATCGACTTTCAGGATGCTGTGATTGGTCCCGTTACTTATGATTTGGTTTCCCTGCTTAGAGATTGTTATATTTCATGGAACCCTCAATGGGTTTATGAGACTGCTGATAAATTCCGCAATATTTATAACGAATCGAATCAGACAGATATTTCCGAAGATCAATGGAGAAGATGGTTTGACCTCATGGGTATTCAAAGACATCTTAAGGCAATCGGAATCTTTTGCCGCCTCAATTATCGTGATAACAAACCCCAATACCTTAAGGACATTAACCGGACTCTTTGCTATGTGAAGTCAGTTTGTAATGTTTATCCTGAGCTTGAACAATTCTTGCAATTGATTAACAATATTTCTCCAAGCATAGAAACTATATGCGAGCAATAATTCTCGCTGCAGGTAAAGGTGAAAGAATGAGACCTCTCACTTTGGTCAAACCCAAGCCATTACTTGAAGTTTGTGGCAAATCACTTATTGAGCATCATATCGAAAACCTCAAGCATGCCGGAATTACCGACATTGTTATAAATGTCAGTTGGTTGGCTCAACAAATTATGCAAAAACTGGGTAGTGGCGAAAACTACGGAGTCAAAATTAGATATTCCTACGAGGGTGAAGAACCCTTGGAAACAGGAGGTGGAATTCTTAAAGCTCTGCCATTATTAAATGAAGAACCATTTTTGGTCGTAAACGGCGACATCAAGACTGATTTTCCATTCGAAAAACTATTAAATAAGGACTTAAATTCTCTCGCTCATCTCATCCTTGTCAACAATCCTCCACATAATTCTAGCGGTGATTTTTCTATCAATGATGATGAATCACTCAATCACATATCTGCGTCATCAAATAAATATACATACAGCGGCATTGGAATTTATACACCTGAATTATTAAAAAATTTGCAAGCCGGAACATTTTCAATTACTCCTATTCTTAAGCAAAAAATGCAGAATTCAGAAGTTACCGGCGAGCTATATGAAGGTCAATGGGATGATATTGGAAAGATAGAAAGACTATTAGAAATCAATAGCAAATGTAAAAAAAACTAAAAAAGCAACCTCAATTTAAAACATTCGTTTGAATTTTATTCAATAGTGTGATATTTTTTCATGCGTTTTGGGGGAGACAAAAACACATCAATTATACTAACAAATTATGTCACCTCCCAAACTTCCATAAAAAATCAAAAGAGAGGAGCATAAATGAAATTAAAATTATTACCGGCTTTGTCGCTGGCAATTGCATCATTAGCGAACGCTAATAACCTGTACAACAAACAACTTGCAGGACCACCTGAAGAATTTGATTTGATGCGTCCGGTTCAACCTGAACAGACAGCCATCACTTCAAAAACTGCTTTAATACCTGTTAGTTTGACTGAAACCAAATCAGGAAACTGGTATTGGGACTCACAACTTGCGGTTGATGATTCCAACTTTGAATTACTGGTTTTCTCAAACGGTTCGAAAAACTGGCAAATTGAACTTGTTGACCCTGTTACAAAACAAGTACATGTTGCAGAAGATATTGCCCGAGACAGATCATTTAACAAATACGGAATGGATAGAAATAACTATCCGGCGGATAAATACGATTTTCAAAACGTAAATAAGGGTCATTGGAATCTTCGCATTCGTACTATTGGAGAGCCGGAACAATTTGACGGTTATGTTTTACTTTCCAGTGAAAGCAAATACAAACTGAACTCATACAAAACGAATCTGGATCAAATCAAAGGTCACAATATTCACTTTGTAACACAAAGCACAACCAATGAAGATACCATCGAAGCCTTAAAAGACTTTAAGCCTATCTCTTCAGCGACTATGGTTGTCACACATCCAAATGGTTTGAAATCGACTTATGAAATGTTTGATGACGGACTTCATGGTGATTTGAATGCGAATGATGGTTTATTTGGCGGTGATTTCAAAGCAGAGTTAGCCGGTGATTATAATGTTCAAATCAAAGCAATGGGAACGAACCCTGATGGCTCACCATTTTTCCGTACAACCGAACATTATGTTCCTGTTATTGAACAATCAATTGCATTAAACGCAACCAAAGCTTCTGCATTCACTATCAATGACAATCGCTTAAACATCAGTTTGAATGTACAAAACAACTCTAAATCATTGGATAATCGTTACAGAATTATCGCTGAAGTGTGGGGTAACAACGATAAAGGGGTTATGACACCTGTTTCTTGGGTGAGTACAATCACAACTGTTGTAAAAGACCAATTGAACGTGGAATTAGATGGGCGTTGGTTGGCTATGGCAAAAGCTCAAGGTTCTTTTGAGTTAAGAAATCTGAGAATTGAAGATGCCAATCATTTCATTCCATTAGTCAGTTCTGACTCCATGGAAATGAAGGTGGCTACATTGCCAAAATCTGCAACAAAATCATTCAACGGACAAATCACTGAAGAAATGCTGATGGGACAACGTCCTGTTATGAAAAGCAATACCAAAGCCGGTGGCAAATTGTTATTGGTTCATGGCTATTGTTCGAGCGATGTGTGGGGACCGAGACAATCTCAGTTTTCAAATTCAGCCGTTTTTTATGATTTAAACCAAAATCGTTCTCATGATGCTTTTGCTCAAAGAATCAGAGATTTTGGTGCACAATTCAGTTCATTTGGTATAGTGGCTCACTCTCAAGGTGGTGCAGCCAGTTTGCACTTATACACTTATTACTGGAGTGGTTTGGATTATTCAACAGGAAGTCGCATGATTCAATCAGTTGGAACTCCATATCAAGGAACTCCTTTAGCAGGCAACCTGGCAGCACTTGGTGATGTGTTTGGTGTAGGTTGTGGAACAAACTCGAACTTAACAACTTCAGGTGCATCATCATGGCTCAGCGGCATTCCAACTTGGGCAAGAAATGAGGTTCACTATTATACCACTTCATTTGAGACCAAATGGTGGAGATATGATTATTGCAGCATGGGCACAGATGTTTTCCTTAGCGATCCTGAAGATGGTGTGATTGAAAAATCTCGTGGTCAATTAAGTGGTGGCAATAACAAAGGTCACAAAACTGGTTGGTGTCATTCCAGTGATATGCGTGATCCGGCTCAAACTGCTGACAGCAGCAGAAACTCAACCATGAGCTCTTACGCAAAAAGATAAGAATCATCATCTTTTTAGTACCAAGGGCTTTCAATCGAAAGCCCTTTTTTTGTAAATCAATTTTAACCTGTTATAATTCACCGCCTGTAACCAATAAGGCATTTTGCTGAATGAAAGACATTTGGATTCCTCATGTAACCGTCGCTACAATTGTCGAAAAAGACAACAAGTTTCTCATGGTTGAAGAAAGTTTGCATGGACAAAAACTACTAAATCAACCAGCCGGACATCTTGATAAAGGTGAAACTTTGGTTGAAGCGGCTATCAGAGAAACTTTGGAAGAAAGTGCCTGGAAAGTTGAAATTACGCATCTGGTAGAATTTTCTCAATGGACTTCACCTAACAGTGATACACACTTCTTACGTGCCTGCTTTGCGGGGAAACCATTAGAACACTTTCCTAATCAGGAATTGGATGAAGGAATCATCCGCAGTTTATGGCTCACTCGTGACGAGGTGGAAGAAAACTCTCACAGGCTCAGAAGTCCTCTGGTTTTACATCATATTGATCATTACCTGAAAGGTAAAAAATATGATTTGGATTTTTTTAGTTATTACGATTGATGACATCAAAAGAAAAAATAATTGTGGGTATGTCAGGCGGAGTTGATTCTTCCGTTAGTGTCGCATTGCTTCAACAGCAAGGGTATGATGTTGAAGGCATGTTTATGAAAAATTGGGAAGAAGACGACACATTAGAAACATGCAGTGCTGATGATGATGTAAAGGATGCACAGTCAGTTGCAGATAAACTTGGCGTTAAACTACATCTGAGGAACTTCGCCTCAGAATATTGGGACAATGTTTTTGAAGATTTCCTGCAAGAATATCGTATTGGTCGCACTCCCAACCCAGACATTTTATGTAACAAGGAAATCAAGTTTAAAACCTTTCTGGAAAGCGCTCAGGACTTAGGTGCCAATTTCATGGCGACCGGTCATTATGTCGATAAAGATTTTCATGATGGGAAATACCGATTATTGAAAGGAAAAGATCAAAATAAAGACCAAAGTTATTTTCTTTACACAATCACCCAGGAACAACTCGCCTACTCTATTTTTCCTTTGGGTAAAATTGAAAAATCAGTGGTTCGGGATGTTGCTCAATCGCTTGATTTGATTGTTCATGACAAAAAAGACTCTGTGGGAATTTGTTTTAT
>JAGRJO010000023.1:7879-12482 GCA_020442725.1 Lysobacterales bacterium | reverse complement strand
GAAAAACTTTCAGAATTTTCTTTCTCATTATCTCAAGCACAACCCCGGAAATATCATTGATGAAAACAACAGAGTGATTGGCAAACACGATGGTCTCATGTATTACACCATTGGACAAAGACAAGGTTTAGGCATTGGTGGCGTCAAAGATGCTCCTCAACTACCTTGGTTTGTTGCTGCAAAAAACCATCATGAAAACAGCTTAATTGCTGTTCAATCCGGTGATAATCCGTTACTACTTTCAAGTGAACTTGTTGCCGATAAATTAAATTGGATTTCCGGAGAAGAACCAACTTTTCCTCTCAAATGCAAAGCCAAAACACGTTATCGTCAATCGGATCAATCTTGTACTCTTGAAAAAGTAGGTTCTGACACAATTAAAGTAACCTTTGATACACCACAAAGAGCTGTCACTCCCGGACAATCGGTTGTGTTTTATGATGGTGAAGTTTGCCTAGGTGGTGGTATAATTCAGTACACAGATACACTCAACGAGAAATGTGAGTTTTGGAAGTCAAAAAAATAGTATGAGAAATAAAACCATAGCATTAGCAGGAATTTGCCAGGCAGCCTATTTTGCCAACGAACTGGCATCAACGGGAAAAGTAAGAGACTTGAATGGTTTTGAAGCGAGTCTGAACAGCCTGTATGTTATTGATTGTGATGACATTAGTGAAATCTACTCGAATGATTTAAACAATTTGACAACCGGGCTAAGAACATTAACTTATGCTTTTAATCGTGATAGTGATTATTTGACCGTTTTACGTTATACATTGACTCTCATTACATTAGAAAGGAAACTCAACAAGCACAGCGAGTATCTCAACGCTATCAGCAAAGGACTCAATGAGTCCAGAACACTACAAACTCAAGAAGACCCTTTTTCAATACCGGTACTGACAAAACTGGCAAATATTTACAGTTCAACGATCAGTCTGTTGCAACCAAGAATTATTCTCAACGGAAAACCGGAACACCTCAAACAAACTGTAATTACTGAAAAAATCAGAGCTATACTTCTAGCAGGAATTCGTTCTGCTGTTTTATGGTCACAAATGGGCGGAACTCAATGGCAGCTATTGTTCAAACGCAAAGCCTTGATTGAAGAAGCTGAAAAACTTAAAAGAGGTAGTATTTAAACTACCACTTTTCTATCTCAAACCCTCATTCAAAGCATCAAGAACCGCAGACCCCGGACACAAATCTTCTTTAGTTAATGAATTTAACGATTCATCCACACTATGAATCATTTCGTGAGTATCCGTTGTATTTTCGTTCAGATATATCAAACCGGTGAGAATTTTATTCTCTTCACGTATAGCTTCAATAGCATTCATTGCTTCTCTTTTACTTCCCAGATTGTAATCGTTTTCATTCTTTTGCAAAATGAGTCGGCTGCCATCATGAAGTGTCACTTCTTTGCTTGTTCCTTCAGGGTGAATGATTTTTAATTCCTGACGCGGTGGTACAAAATCAATTGTTCCCGTCGCTTCTAAGTGATCACGAACATATTCATAACCTTTAGTCGATTGCGGTGTGTTATTAAACGTCACGCATGGAGAAATGACATCAATAAAAGCAAATCCATTATGTTCAATAGCTCCTTTGATCAGTGGAATCAGTTGTTTTTTATCTCCAGAAAATCCTCTGGCAACGTACCCTGCTCCCAGTTGTAGAGCCAGTTGGCATAAATCAATGGAAGAAAACTGGTTAGCAACTCCTTTTTTTGTTTTTGAACCCACATCTGCGGTAGCAGAATCCTGCCCTTTGGTTAAACCATAACAACCATTGTTCATGACGATATAAATCATATTCAGATTTCTGCGAACCACATGTGCGAATTGCCCCATACCGATGGATGCGGTATCGCCATCACCGGAAACTCCAATATATTGCAAATTTCTATTTGCCATATTAGCTCCGGTAGTAATTGACGGCATTCTTCCATGGACTGAATTAAAGCCGTGAGCCTTACCAAGATAATAAGCAGGTGTTTTAGAAGAACATCCAATCCCTGAAGTTTTTGCAATTTTATGGGGCTCGATATTCATCTCGAAATAGGAACGAGCAATTGCTGCACTAATAGAGTCATGCCCGCATCCGGCGCACAAAGTTGAAATAACACCTTCGTAATTACGCATGGTGTATCCCAGTTCATTGACCTCCGAATCAGGATGTCTGAAATTCGATTTCAAATAACTCATTGAACCACCTTTAGACTATCTTTGTTTTTAAGTTTTGCCAGTATTTCTTCTGCAATATATTGGGCGGTTATCGGCATCCCGTCAATATTTAATACTGAGATGAATTTTGTCGGAGCAACTTGTAGTTCATTGACCAATAATGATTTCATTTGCGCATCACGATTCTGCTCAACAACAAATATTGTAGAATGGGATTTTACGAATTTTTCAACTTCTTCACCAAACGGAAAAGATTTAATCCGCATTTCATCCAATTGACAATCTTGTTGCTTCAACAAATCATCTGCCTCATTTACTGCAAAAGAACTGGTGCCGTAATAGATAATTCCCATATCATTACCATGTTCAATTATTTCAGCCTTTGGAACTAATTTTTTTGCCGTTTCCCACTTGATTAGTAAACGCTCCATTCCACGAGCATAGACAGTTCCATCTTCAGTATAAACAGCATATTCATCATGGGATGAACCACGAGTAAAATAAGAACCTTTCATCGGATGAGTCCCTGGAATAGTACGGTATGGAATACCATCGCCATCGACATCCAAATAGCGTCCCCATCGCTCTTTCATGTTTTCCAAATCATCATAATTCAGAACTTTGCCCCGGTCATATACCTGTGAATCATCCCAAGTTATTTTATCTGTCATATGGACATTCATGCCCAAATCCAAATCGCTTAGCATAATCACCGGAGTTTGTAATCGTTCTGCCAAGTTCAAACCAATTCCTGCCATTTCAAAACATTCAGTTGGGGTTGATGGAATTAATAACACGTTTTTAGTATCACCGTGGGAAGCGTAAGCAGCAGAAATAATATCAGACTGTTGAGTCCTGGTCGGCATTCCTGTGCTCGGTCCTGAGCGCTGAATATCTGCCAGAAAAACAGGCACTTCAGAAAAATAAGCCAAACCTAAGAATTCGCTCATTAATGATAAACCCGGACCTGATGTTGCCGTAAATGCTCTCGCTCCATTCCATGATGCGCCAATGACAATTCCAATCGCAGCCAACTCATCTTCTGCTTGAATAATTGCGAATTTATTCTTCCCGGTCTTTTCATCAATACGAAATTTATGGCAATATTTTTCAAAAGCCTCAATAACAGATGTCGAAGGTGTAATTGGATACCATCCAACAATCGTTACACCGGCATATAATGCTCCCAATGCTAATGCACTATTACCGTCAATCATGATTTGATCACCAACCAAATCACGACGATGGATTCTCAAATCACACACACTTTGATAATGTTCTTTGGCGTAATCATAGCCTAACTTCAAAGCATTGATATTAGGTTCAATTAACTTTTGTTTTTTAGCAAATTGAGTTTTAATCGACTCTTCAAAAACACTAAAGTCCATATCAAACAAATATGCCAATGCACCGACATAAATAATGTTTTTAAAAATTTGTCTGAGTCTGGGGTCTTGATAATTATTATTGCATATCTCAGTTAACGGAACTCCAATCTCTGTAATATCATCACGAGATAAATTTGAAGGTAGCGGTTTTGATGAGTCATAAAAAAAGTAACCACCACTTTCCAGTTCATTATAATCTTTAACCAAGGTCTGACCGTTGATTGCAACCACAAAGTCATAACCAGCTCTGCGTCCAAGATAGCCTTTTTCGCTGACACGAACTTCAAACCATGTAGGCAGTCCCTGAATATTTGAAGGAAAAATATTTTTTGCTGAAACCGGAATACCAAGGCGAAAAACAGCTTTAGCAAATAAATTATTCGCCGAAGCTGAACCGGAACCATTTATATTTGCAAAGAGTATTACGAAATCATTCGTTGCGGAAATTTTCTTCATTTAACCACCTGCCTTTGCTTCTTTGTATAAAAATTTACGCATATCCCATGCTCCGGTCGGGCATCTTTCGGCGCATAATCCACAATGTAAACAGACATTTTCGTCTTTTACCATCACTCGTCCTGTCTTGAGTTCAGCAGAAACCATCAAATCCTGCTCAAGATTTCTAGCCGGAATTTTTAGCTTTTCTCTCAGTTGCGGTTCGTCATCATTCTCTATGAAGTTGATACAACTAGTCGGGCAAATATCCTCACAGGAGTCACACTCGATACATCGGTCTTCTTCAAAAACCGTTTGTACATCACAATTCAAACATCTTTGAGTCTCTTTCAAGCCTTGTTCTAAAGTAAAGCCTTTTTCCACTTCAATTTTTAAACTGGATAGAGCTTTATCTTTATCAACATGCTCAACTGCATAACGCAAATCATCAGCAATTGAAGCATTATAAAGCCAGTCATGAAATCCCATTTTTTGACTGATTAAAGTTGTACCGGGTTCAGGTCTGGTTCTGGTATCCAACTGATTGCAATACTTATCAATAGAAATTGCCGCCTGGTGTCCGTGTGCTACTGC
>JAGRJO010000023.1:5632-7779 GCA_020442725.1 Lysobacterales bacterium | reverse complement strand
TCATTGAATTCAATGCCCAAATCACGTTCAATCCATGGAAATGCATTGAGCTGACCCAAAGCCATTAACACATCGTCACATTCCATAAAAACGTCATCTTCGCCGGTTGGTACTAATGAGCGTTTACCAGTTTCATCATAAACTGCTTTAACCAACTCAAACAGCATTCCAACCAGTTTCCCATTTTCACAAACAAATGCTTTAGGAGTATGGTTTTCATACATTGGCACTCCTTCTTTTTCAGCATCTTCGATTTCCCAGGGAGAGGCTTTCATGTCTGCTTTCGGACTACGAACCACTATCCGTACATCTTCACCGCCCAATCTCAATGCTGTTCGACAACAATCCATCGCTGTATTTCCTCCACCGAGCACCAAGACTTTCTTGCCGATTGAGGTTGTGTGTTGAAATGCGACGTTTGCCAACCAGTCTATGCCGATATGAATATTAGCATCTGCTTCCGCTCTGCCCTCCAATTTTGGCAAATCTCTTCCGCGAGGAGCACCGGTTCCAACAAAAATTGCATCATAATCTTTGGCTAACATCTCTTTCATGCTATCAACACGATGATTAAAATGAGTCATAACACCCATATCGAGCACATATCCCAACTCTTCATCTAATACTTGCTCTGGAAGTCTGAACGAAGGAATCTGACTTCGCATAAAACCACCGGCTTTATGTTGTTCATCATACAAATCAATATCATATCCAAGTGGCATTAAATCTCTGGCGACAGTCAAAGATGCAGGACCGGCACCAATCAAAGCAATTTTCTTGCCATTTTTATTTTGAGGAATTTCAGGTAAACGTGATTGAATATCTTGCTTATAATCTGCTGCAACTCTCTTCAGACGGCAAATTGCAACGGCTTCTTTTTCAACTCTTCCCCTTCGGCATGCCGGTTCACAAGGTCGATCACAAACTCTGCCAAGAATTCCCGGGAAAACATTTGATTCCCAGTTAATCATGTAAGCATCATCAAATCTTCTTGCACTTATGAGGCGGATATACTCCGGGACAGGAGTATGTGCAGGACATGCATATTGGCAATCAACTACTTTGTGAAAGTAGTTAACGTCTTTGACATTGGTTTCTTTCATTCACTTTTCTATCAATTGTTTATGTATTTTTTTACAGTTTAGCTTTGTTATTCTTCTCAATCCATTGAATTAATTTTCTATTTTTTATGCTAAAAATTTATCGAGATAGCCTAAATACCATGCTGCTCCGGCTGCTGCACCAAGTAATACAATAATTGTGATTATCCATTTTCCTGCATTGGATTTTGTTGTAGTCGCTTGGTTCGCTGAAACATTACCTCTGTTTAATGAAGGTTTTGCTGATTGTTTTTGAGGTGCTTCCGGTGCTTTCATCTCCGGTGATTGGATTAAAAACCGGATATTATCCAATTTAATTTCATCTCCGACTTTGATTTCAGCTTTTGTCACTTTTTCACCGTTTACATAAGTGCCATTTGATGAACCTAAGTCTTCAATTTCCAAACCATTAGCAGTTACAGAAATAACCGCATGTTTTCTGGAAATTCCGTCAACATTGACAAAGATATCATTATCAGAGTGTCTACCTATGCTTGTTTTCCCACGCAAAGGAAATGTTTTCCCAAAATAAACGCCGGAAACACCTCTGATTACGAATTTAGGTAGCGCCATTCTAATTCGGGTGCGGTTATCGTCCTCAGTCTGTTTTTGTTGTGCTTCCAAACGACAATGAACCTGCGCCACAATCATTAAGTCACCTTCCCTGACTTCTTTAGTATCTTTAACCAACTTTCCATTGACCGATACCATGCAAGCAGGATTATCAACATTTACTGAAAAAACTCCATCGTCATTCACTATTCTGGCATGAATCGGACTCACACCCACCGCATCTACCTGTATATCAGCATCTTCTGAACTACCGATAGTAAATTCTCTCCCAATTAACTCAAAATCTTTATGTTCTTTATGAGGAAATACCAATTTCATAACTCTGTCCCGAATATTTAATTCATTTGGCATAATTATATCAAAATAAGCTCTCGGACTTAAAGCTAAATTATTATATTTAGTGCCATTACTCGCTCTAAATGATATAATGCCACGCTTCAAACATACTGGCTGAATTATCGGTGATTTTTATCA
>JAGRJO010000023.1:3856-5534 GCA_020442725.1 Lysobacterales bacterium | reverse complement strand
ATTTAGTGCCATTACTCGCTCTAAATGATATAATGCCACGCTTCAAACATACTGGCTGAATTATAGGTGATTTTTATCGTTTCACCTGGATTCAACCAGTATCCAATTTATATAAAAAATCCTAATATTTCGAGAAATAGTTTATGAAGATTTTAGTAGCGATTAAACGTGTTGTTGATTACAACGTACGCGTACAAGTTAAACCTGATGGTTCAGGAGTTGCTACAGATGGAGTTAAGATGAGTATTAATCCATTTGATGAAATAGCAATTGAAGAAGCCTTAAGAATCAAGGAAGCAGGCAAAGCAGATGAGGTTGTCGTTGTGACCATTGGAGATTCTCAAGCTCAGCAACAATTGAGAACTGCATTAGCAATGGGCGCTGACCGTGCCATCCTAATCGAATCAGATGGTGAAATCCAGTCTTTAAAAGCAGCAACCAGTTTGTTAAATGTCGTTCAATCTGAACAACCCGGTTTAGTTATTATGGGCAAACAAGCTATTGATGACGATAACAATCAAACTCCACAAATGCTAGCAACTTTATGGAAAAGACCTCAGGCGACATTTGTTTCCAAACTGGAAATTAATGGTGAAAAAGCTCTTGCTACCAGAGAAGTTGATGAAGGCTTAGAAACCATTGAAATCAAACTTCCGGCAGTCATTTCAACCGATTTAAGATTAAATGAACCTCGCTTTGTTAAACTCCCTGACATTATGAAAGCAAAGAAAAAACCATTGGACACATTGAATCTTGCGGACACTTTGGGAGATTTCTCAGATAAAGAAATCACAATCGAAAAATTTGAGAGTCCTCAACCCAGAAGCAAAGGAATTATGGTTGAATCAGTCGATGAACTGGTTGCATTACTAAAAGAAAAGGGGCTGGCATAATGAACAAAATACTTATTCTTGCACAACACGATGGAAAAACCATTAATCAAGCTACAGCTAAAGCAGTTGCTGCGGCTGAACAAATTTCAGGCAGTATTGATTTAGTTGTTTTTGCTGATGATATTTCTGGAATTTCAAATGAAGCTACCAAAATTTCAGGGGTGAATTGCGTTCATGCAGTTCAAACAGAAAATCAAAACTGGAAATTGGCGACAGGCATTTCTGCTAAAATTGCTGAACTTGCAAAGGATTACACACATATATTCGGACCATCGACAACACATGGAAAAGATGTAATGCCTTGTGTGGCCGCACTACTCGGTCAGAATCAAATCAGTGATATTATGGAAGTGATTGATGCTAAAACATTTAAGCGTCCAATCTATGCCGGTAATGCTGTGATTACCGTCAAATCAGAACACAATCAAATTGTTGCAACTATTCGCGCAGCGTCATTCAAAGCCGTTGATATGACCAGTGGTTCTGCTTCGATTGAGACCCATACTAATATACAATCGCAGCCGGACTCTTCTTATGTATCTCTTCAATCTGGAAATAGCGAAAGACCTGATTTGCAAACAGCTACGAAGGTTATTTCCGGTGGTCGAGGTGTCGGAAGTAAAGAAAACTTTGAAATCGTCTATGCTTTGGCTGATAAAATGAACGCAGCAACAGGTGCTTCCAGAGCCGCAGTCGATGCCGGTTATGTTCCTAATGATATGCAGGTTGGTCAAACGGGTAAGATTATTTCACCAGATCTTTATATGGCATTCGGTATTAGCGGC
>JAGRJO010000023.1:0-3758 GCA_020442725.1 Lysobacterales bacterium | reverse complement strand
TGCTATTCAGCATTTAACCGGAATCAAAGATGCCGGAACAATCGTTGCAATTAACAAAGATGCTGACGCTCCTATTTTTGAAGTGGCTGATATTGGGTTGGTCGGTGATTTATTTACTATAATTCCTGAGTTAACTGAAAAATTGTAAGACTTTTATTAATTCGAAAGCATCAAAAAAGCCGCTTAATTGCGGCTTTTTTGATATCTAAATAAAATCTAGATTTTCTTATTGATTGAAAGGCATTGTTGGATCACCAAGCAATATCCAACCCACAATCACATCAGTAAACTCAGGTCTGCTGTCATTTACGGCTTGTTTTGCTCTTTGCATAACATCACCAATCAACATATTTGGCTTAGCAACATAACCTGACAGATGTTTCATCAATTCTTTCTGAGTGTTCGAGTAAGTTAAAGTTACGGAACCTAAAACAGCCGCAGCACCCACGTCTTCTGTCAACAGGAATGAATGAGACATTGTGTTATAACTTGGATGAACGTAATAGTTATTCCAACATCCCCATTGCATAACTGTCGATGGTTTGCCAACATTTGCTAATGACGAAACATCATTGCTGTCAAGCAAACCTGAGAAACTCCATGCTGATGAACCGGAGTGTCCAAAATAACTCACCAGTTTTTTGCCTTCATTAATACTGCTAATTAAACTCGACTGAGCATCTTCAATTGATAATTGATCCAGATAAATTGTCTCTGCATCCCAAGTCCCTGAAACGTCATTGACAAACTGATCGGAAACTGCAATAAAACCTTTATCCGCGGCCAATACCAAATCATTGGCTACATTAACCGATGGGAAGTTCAGAATCTTATTAACAACAATATCTAATTCAGAAACTGTACGAACCGGCAATCGACCAATTGCCGCGTCCGGAACTCTGTCGCCGTTAGTGTCCGCAAATTGTGAATCCAATGGCACATGTCTGATAATATCAGAAGTATGTTGATAAATTGATGGAATAAAGCTTACAGGATTATTGCCACTGTAGTTTTTATAATCATAAGTATCTCCACCAACTAATAATACATATTTTGTACCAAATTGAGTAATTTGGTTTTCAATAAATGCTTTTATTGCATAAGCATCCATCGCTCCCATACTTAAGTTATCATAAATATCCTGAACATCAACTTGTACAACACTTAATCCTTGTTGCGTTCTTGCTTGAACCAATGGTTGAATTCCATCATAGAAGTCCGCATGGTAAATCACCAATAAATCATTATCGACTGTAGGCAATTCATTAGCGATATGCAGTGATAACAGTGGTCTGTTGACTGCGCTTTCAGAGGCAACATAATATACAGAGGAGTTAAAATCACCCGGAACTTTCACGTTATAGCCGGTAGTCAAACTTGGTTCAACAACAGCTCTTAAACGGAATAACTTATCTTCAGTGCTTCTGAATGCATAAATTTGGTCATTATCAAAACCTTGAATTTGATATTGTTCACTACCCTGAGAAGTAAACCTCAGATTATCATTTACTGCAACGAAATTTCTTGGGTAAGACAGCTTCAAAGACTCAAGATTAACCAAGTCATATCTGACTCCATTATCACCCGGAAGGGTGATTCTAACGGTATTATCACCATTAAATAAATGAGTTGAATTTATCTCAGAATTTTCATCTAAGACCTGTAAACCATCAAAACGAACATCTAACAATGAATTACCGTTTAACTCCATCATTAAATGATGATCAGGGTTATTGGCATACATTGTACCACCCCAAGCATTCAAATTCAGGGTAGAATCAACCGAGCCTGCATACAAATTATCAATCGAGATATTAAAGTTCCAGCTATTCGAATTATTCTCAGATGTTAATAAACGAGCTTTATACCAAGGATCTCCTGTTGTCGCAGATACTGAGTACAACAAATTCTCATCAGCAATAGCGTCAGCCATGTAGTATTCAGGAAATTCATTACCAATGCTCGAATTATCTTTTAATGCCAGTTTAGTCTCACCGATACTTAACTGATAATGTCCGGTATTGGAATATAAAGTTTCTTCAATATTAGCAACAAAAAGAATAGAGTCACCTCTTTCAAACAAGTCAGGATCGAAATCTGCTGAGAACAGAACATCGGCATTCATTTCATTCGGAGATTCGACAACCAAAGCCAATGGCTTGCTATAATTATCTGAAATTGATAATCTGGTTTTATCAAGCCCAGCCAGATCAATGCCTAAATTCAATAAGTCCGTATCACTAATTTTTTGAATGCCGGACTCTGTCACTTCAACATTCGCGATTATTTGTCCATCAGAAAAATTGAATGAGTTTAAAGTGTCACTGATACGAGAAGCATTTCTGCCTTCTGTTACAGTCTGTTGAATTTTATGCTCTTGCTGAATGTGTTGCCAGTTTATCTGAGTCAGTTCGCCTTTATTTCCATAGGATTTGTTCAACTCATAAGTTCCAAACTTTTGAGATTTACCTTCTATAGATACCTCTTCAATGATAAACGTATCACCAACACTCGCAGGAGCAATAAATTCATAGTTAATCACATCCATTGAACTAACTGCTTTTGAGTAAATCAATTCTGAATTCACCTTTTCCAAACCGAACGCAGTTTTCGCATAAATATTAAAACCGGCATTACTAACTTCAGTCAAAGTTTGCCAGGAAAACTTAACATTATTCCCTGATTGAACCGCCTCAAAGTATTTTAATGTGATTGGAGTCGGTACTTCATCACCAAAGCCGCTACCGATAAAATCTTTTTGTAAAGGATTAGTTGCTGAATCACTTGTTGAATACCAAAATGAGATACTGGATGGATCAAAGAGAATTTGTTGCCCATAGTTGATGGTATCAGTATTCGAGGAACTTTGAACATTTGAAAAACATCCACTATTATCATTTATTTCATCAACAGAAATTTGAAGATCTACATAATATTCACTCGTACCATCACTATTGGCACAATTCTAGTATGAGAAAATTCAGTAGAACCATCATTACACAACGTATCTGTCGTAAAACCAGCTGAACGGCATGCAACAAATTGATTGACAACTGTTCCGCCCGGAGTTGATTGAGTAGAACCCGAACCTCCTGGACAACTGCCAGAGTTACCTGCTCCATTTGCATTTGCAACAAGTTGACTAGGTTGATCATCATAAACTATTCGTACAGTATCATGCCCAGAACCTGAGTAGCTTCCATTTATATCTAACCATATTTCCTTAAAACCATCTAACTGATAAACTCCTGACCCAGGAGAGGTTTCCTGTTCTATGTCTATCAAAAAGTTCCAGTGGCTCTGATTCAATCCCGGATTATTTCCATTATTAGGTCTAGGATCATCATTTACTCTCATACGCATATACAGTATGTCGTCAGTAATAACATTCGGAGTTCCATTATTCCAATAATAGTAATATGCAGATGGTTTATTCCCGCATCTTGTGCCTGTACCTGCAGGGTTACACGTTGCAGTTGTTTGATTCCAGCCGGATGAAATATCAGTATCCCCGCTAAAGCTCGCGCCACCATTTGACGAATCGTTAGACTTTCCACCTTCAGGATCTAAAGCGACACTTCCGGCATAAGTGTATGGAATCCACAAGCCTGTAACATTTGACCACGTTGGGTCCGGAGCCGGGTCAGAATATAAAGCGTAGCTATTAGATGACAATCCAACTACCAGAGCCCCAAAAAGTAGTTTTGATTTTACCATTTTATTTGAAAACATTATTTTACCTATCCAATTTTTTTATT
>JAGRJO010000239.1 GCA_020442725.1 Lysobacterales bacterium | reverse complement strand
TGGCTTCACCGGATATCAAAAAGATAATGACACCGGACTGTACTACGCCAATGCTCGTTATTATGATGCAAACACAGGAACGTTTTTAAGGGAAGATCCATGGAGTGGAGATATTAATACACCACCTTCATTACATAGGTATTTGTATGCGAATTCAAATCCCACAGTTTATATTGATCCAGATGGAAGAGCTGCCTATTTATTTGATGGTACTGGTCAAGATGCCAATGATCCGTCAACAATAAATCAAACCAATATTGGCAAATTAAGAAGCTTATTGGATGAAAGACGTTTTTATAAACATGGTGTGGGTACTAATGATGGTTGGTTAGGTAATAAGATTGGTGGTTTAACCGGTGCAGGGGCTAACTATCGTATGAATGAAGCCTATGCTGAAATGGTTAGAAATTTTAATGGAATAGGTAAAAATGGAGAAGCTGTTGAGCCTGATCGGACTATTGATTTATTTGGTTTTAGTCGAGGAGCCGCAATAGCCAGAATATTTGCTAATAAGATAAGTGAAAAAGGTATACCCGATTTAAGCTCAAGGAGAGAGCAATGGGCCTATGGTTCTGGTGGAGTTTTAAGAAAAGAGGTTGTATTTGATAATTACTTTAAGCCTGAAATTAGATTTATGGGGATATTTGATACAGTTGGTTCATTTGGAAAACCCGGAGATGCTAGTGAAGTTGGTTTTGATACTTCTATTTCTCCAAATGTAGATGTTGTAAGACATGCTGTTGCAAAAGATGAAATGCGTTCTAGTTTTCCATTAACAAGTGCTATAGATCCAACAAACCCCAATGACCCACGAATACAAGAAAGGATGTTTACAGGGGTTCATAGTGATATAGGAGGCAGTTATTCAGATGATGATAGTCTTTCTCATGATTCATTATATTGGATTTATGAGGAGGCTAAAAAAGCTGGAGTTCCTGTAAAACCTTATCCTGATAAATGGTTGCCAATACAACCGGATGATGTGCCTAAGCTGCCCACTTATGAAACTCCCCAACAAGCCTATGCTGCTATTTATTTAGGGAAAGATGTTTCATATTATGATCGTGTGCCAAAGCAGGGTAGCCGAACTATTCATGATTCCAGGTATTGGCATAGCAAAACTCCAAGAGAAATTATCTTTAGAGCTAATAAACGACCCAATGGAGATGATGTCCCAGCTTGGTTTTATGACCCGGTTATGATTTCCATGCCAGAGTACGAAGAGTATATGAGGCAAAACTATGATAAACCTTATTGGAATGTAGCAGAAGATTACGAGGCTCCCTAATGAAATTTATATTATTAATGTTGTTAGTTTTTATTGTTGGATGTAAGGCAAGTATGTCTTACTCATTGATTACCTCAAATAAAAGCGATGAAGTGATTGATGAAGTTCAGGTATGGTTTGATGATAAGCCTATCAATAATGGAATTATCTCACCCGGAGACTTTGTGACAATATCAGGTTCAAATTTTAAATTAAAAGAACAAATGAAAATCACTTGGGAGGATTCCAATAAAAAGCCTCATGAGCAAGTATTTAATACCTTTGATTTTATCCCAAAAAATTATGAAAAAGGCAATGTCATTTTTGCCTATGAAGGCAATAATAAATTTATCTTAGAATTCTATATGCCTAAAAACGACTTTCCCAAGCTTTTTGATGAATAGTTCATATGATAAACCTTATTGGAATGTAGCAGAAGATTACGAGGCTCCCTAATGAAATTTATATTATTGATGTTGTTAGTTTTTATTGCTGGTTGTAAAGCAAATGTGTCTTACTCATTGATTACCTCAAATGAAAGCGATGAAGTGATTGATGAAGTTCAAGTTTGGTATGATGATAAGCCTGTTAATAATGGGATACTAACATCAGGTATTAGTAAAATGGTACTTGATTCAAACTTTAAACTGAAAGATCAAATGAAAATCACTTGGGAGGATTCCAATAAAAAACCTCATGAGCAAATATTCAATACCTTTGATTTCATACCAGAAGATTACAATGGCGGTAATGTGATATTTGCTTATCAGGGAAATGATAAATTTATTTTAGAATTTTATATACCTAAAAATGAATTTCCTAAATTAATTGATGAATAGCTTATTTGTAAGTACAGCAGGCTTATGGGATAGATAAAAATGTATAAAAAACATCCTGACTTAATTATGGTGCATTAAAAGGTCCAATGCACCTGGAACTATTGCAAAAAGTTTATGGCATTAATGAAATTATAATGACGGAGGAACAAGATGAACCATAAATACATCCTGCTGTTTTTAATATTTGTTTGTTTATGTTCTTGCGAAGATAATCAGTCCGTTGCCAACAAACAATATTATTCAAGGTATATCCACAATGAAAGCAACTCAGAACTAAAAAATGTAGTAGTTTATAAATATGATGAACCAAATATAAAAAGTAGTGTTGGAGTGTTGATACCTGGTGCAACTAAGAAACGACACTTCCAATACACACCCTTAGCAAATAAACATATTATTAAGTGGAATGACCTAGATGGAAAATTATATGAAAGACATATTGATTTAACGGGAATGTTTCCAACTCATTATGATGGAGGAAAATTTCATATCACAATTAAGGAAGATTTTAGTATTTATTATACATTCGTGATGGGAAAAACAGTCTACTCGCCCGAAAACAGAACGGCAAAGTAAGTGTGTTCTATCCAAGCATTCCATGTACAAAATTTCCTGCAATCATACTGACAAATTCCTACAGGTCTCATCGTGTTTTCCTACAAAATAAAAGCAACTTACCTATTTGTAACTTGTTGATATTATAGCAGAATTGCCCTTTTGAAACCATGATTTTTTGTAAAAAGATTACTTAAAAATTTTGATAAAACGGATGATATTTATGGAATCAAATAAACAAAATTATAGTTATGAGTATGATGCCAATGGCAATGTTGAACAAATTGATGAGACTATTGATGGTGAGAGTTTTACCACAACTCAAGGCTTTGATGACTTGGAAAGAATGACCTCCAAAACCGATCGTTATGGAAACAGCTTTCAGT
>JAGRJO010000238.1 GCA_020442725.1 Lysobacterales bacterium | reverse complement strand
GAAGGCTGGTTGACTTCGATAATGTAATCACCTTTCTTGAATGTTTTTTGTTCTATGGTTTTAGAAATTTGTGTGTTTGAATGCGGATAATGACCTTCATAAGGTGTCTTGGAGGTCTCGTAATCGGTGATTCGGTAAGATTCAACTTGATAATCGGAATCAATATCTAATGTATTCATTGCAACATTGTTTAGTTTCAATAAGTCAATCACATTATGCCATCCTTGCGGAATGATATAGGCTTTGGGCATCGTAATCTGCAATGCCGGTTTAAAATAATTCTGAAATTTCACCGCTTTGTTGAACGGCTTGGTTCTGTCATATTTTAATCTTTTCTGATTGGTAACTTTGCTGTCAATCATTTCACCCTCAAATCCTTTGAAGTTGAGTGTTGAGGACTTTTCTCCATCAATTTGCCAGTTGAGAGTATATAAATCTTGGTTATAAATTTCTTTATGAAAATCCTGGCGAAGAGTAATTATCTTGTCAGATTCTTTTTGCATAATTTCAATCATGGAAAGCATCAACTGATAAGTTCCTTCAACTCTTTGTTTGTATGGTTTAAGCATGTGGGTTTCGACCATCATTCCCAGCGTATTAAACAAGGTTGTATAGCCGGTGGAGTAACGTGGATAGTCCATAAACTGATTGAAACCTTTTTCCGGCACATCATTAAAAACATTCACATAAGGTGTTATATCCCAATTTTTTAGTTTCAATTTTTTTTCTAATTCCGGCATCAGAAATTCTTGCAGATATTCTCCACTTTTGCCTCTAAGTTTATTGTGTTGAGTGAATAAATGTGTGAGCGTGTATTGATAATCTGCGCCGTTGCTGACATGGTTATCAATAAAAACATCAGGCTTTAATTGATGAAGAAGCTCTGTGAAAGCCTTGCAGTTCTTCGTATCACATTTAATAAAGTCACGGTTTAAATCATAATTACGGGCATTACCGCGGAAACCATACTCTCTTGGTCCATTCTGATTCGTTCGGCTGGTTGAGTTACGATTGAGGCTTCCACCGATGTTGTAAATAGGAATAGTTGCAATAATTACATTTTCAGGAGCAGGAATTTTGCCGCTTGCCAAGTCCCGAAACAGCATCATTGTTGCGTCAATACCATCGCTTTCTCCGGGATGAATGCCGTTATTAATCAGCAACACACTTTTTCGAATCAGTCTGGGCTTGATTTTCTTTAACCCATCTTTGTTAAATATTACAAGATGTAATGGTTTGCCGGAATCCGTTTCTCCGAAAGTTTGAATTTGAATAGTATCAAATTCATGACTCAGTTTCTGATAATAATGAATCACTTGCTGGTAGGTGGCTGTTTCTGCTCCGTTGGTTTGCTCAAAAAAAGTTTCAAACTGACTGCTTGAAATTGCAGACTGTGTTGCAGTTAAGAATGTAAAACAAAATAGTGCTTTTTTCATTTCAATAATACGTATGGCTTTTCTGTATCTTAATATTTTCACTATGAAATTGACACGAGATATTTTGTTATCAGACTTATTTCTCTGTCAGAGACAATAAAAATACTTATAATGGTACGTTCAAATTATGAGGAAAAAACGGATGAAAACAAATACAGCTTTGATTTTGATAACATTCATGATGTTAAATGCCTGTCAAAGAAATGTTAAACAGGAAAGCACCGATTTATCAAACTTCTATTCAGAAAGCACCAAAGCCTTATTTAGTGCCAGACCATCAAATTCGACTCAATATGGTTTGTCGGAAGAAATGTCAGGTGGTGAATATCAAAACAGATTGGATAATTATTCTCCGGCAGCTGAGAAAAAGCTGAGAGACTCATTGAGAGCTATCAATCAGCAACTTTCTGCAGAAAGTTATACTGATGAAAACAAGTCCGTGATGCAAAACATCATTCGTTATTTTTCCGGACATGAGGATTTCGATATTGGTTACATTGATGTTTGGATGGGACTTTCGCCGTTTATCGTTAATCAAATCAATGGCCCGTTGATTGATATTCCAAACATCATGGTTGCCAACCATCAGGTAAACCATTCCAAACAAGCTCAGGATTATCTGCAACGATTGGATCACTTTGATATTTTTGTTCAGCAGGTTCTGGAAAAACTGGAATATGACACCGACAAAAACTGGATTCCACCAAAAGCGATTGTCAATAAAACAATCTCAGCGATGCAAAGTTTTATTGAGACAGATGCTTCCAATCATCCTTTAGTCACATCACTTGCTCAAAAACTACAAGGTGTGAGTGATATGAGCGATGAGGAAAAAGCTCAAGCGGTAAAAAAAGCAGAAATGCTGGTTGCAACCAAAGTTTATCCGGCTTTCAATTCAGTCGTTACAAAACTGAATGACTTGAAATTAATGGCAAAAGAAGAGTCAGGAATTTGGGCTCAACCCAATGGTGGCAAGTATTATCTTGATGCCATAAAAATGCTGGGAGACAGTGATTTAACACCACAACAAATTCACGATTTGGGATTGTCGGAGGTAGATAGAATCACCTCGGAGATGGATAAAATTCTTAATGCACAAGGAATGACAGAGGGAACAGTTGGTGAAAGAATGATGGCATTATTAGACGATAGCCGCTTTATTTATGAAGACTCAGAGGCAGGAAGAGCAGAACTGTTAAACGATTTGAATAAATACATTCTGGAGATTTCCACAATGATGGACGAACAGTTTGCAACACGTCCTAAATACGATGTTGAGGTTCGTAAATTTCCTAAAGCCAGAGAAGAATCGGCTCCCGGTGGGCAATACACGAATCCACCATTAGATGGAAGCCAGCCGGGAATTTACTGGATTAATCTGCGTGATATAAAGGCCAACCCACGATTTGAGATGAAAACTTTAACATACCATGAAGCCATTCCGGGACATCACTGGCAGGTTGCATTGAACCTGGAACAAGGAGACTTACCAATGCTGAGAAGAATCGCTCCTTACAACGCTTATGTCGAAGGCTGGGCTTTGTATTCGGAATTGGTCGGCAAAGAAATGGGGCTGTATAAAAACGATCCTTTCAGTGATTTGGGCCGTCTAAAAGCCGAACTTT
>JAGRJO010000237.1 GCA_020442725.1 Lysobacterales bacterium | reverse complement strand
ACTGTGAATGTCGAGTCCAGAACTCATTTAGAAAATTTATTTATCGAAATTCGCAGTCACAAAGACGTGAAATGGACACTGTAGAAATTTCGACTCCTGTTAAAATCAAACATCTTGGATTCAGTGAATATGAACCTGTATGGCGTGCCATGCAAGAGTTTACAGATTCAAGAGACAAGGATACAACAGATGAAATCTGGACAGTCGAACATCCACCGGTTTTTACTCAAGGTCAAGCTGGAAAAGCGGAACACATTTTAGCCGCCGGTGATATACCTGTGATTCAAGTCGATCGTGGCGGGCAAGTCACATATCACGGTCCGGGACAAATCGTTATATATCCCTTGATTGATTTGAAAAGACATAAGATGGGTATTAAAGCTTTGGTGCATGGAATCGAAGAAGCGATTATTCAAACCTTATCTCAATATGATGTGTATGCGCAACGCAGGGAAAATGCTCCCGGAGTTTATGTCGAAGGTAAGAAAGTTGCTTCTCTGGGTTTAAGAGTTCGTAAAGGCTGTACTTTTCATGGGTTGGCATTTAATATTCGCATGGATTTGGAACCATTCTCTCGAATCAATCCTTGCGGTTTTTTAGGTCTTGAAGTGGTTCAGCTCAGTGAATTCGTTAATAATGTCGATTTTCATCAGGTGCAAAATGAACTTGTTGACAATTTGTGTAATATTTTGAAATTTAAGAAACAATGACAGATTCCATTCCTTTAATTATTGCCGGAAAAAAACAGCTTGGTGCGGATAAAACTCATCGAAACCGTGCCGGATTTGAAACCGATGTTCCGACTCTTCGTAAACCAGATTGGATTCGTGTGAGATTGCCGGTTGGAAATGCCGTTGAAAAGCTGAAGAAAAAAATCAGCAACAACGCTCTGGTTACTGTTTGTGAGGAAGCATCCTGTCCTAACATTCATGAGTGCTACAACAAGGGAACTGCCACATTCATGATTCTTGGAGAAGTTTGTACTCGCCGTTGTTCTTTCTGCGATGTGGCACATGGCAGGCCTTTGCCACCGGATGTCAATGAACCCCAAAATCTGGCAAATACCATTGCTGAAATGGGTCTCAAATATGTCGTTATTACATCTGTTGACAGAGATGACCTGAAAGACGGTGGAGCTCAGCACTATGTGGATTGCATCAAAGCTGTTCGTGAAAAAAGTCCGGGCATTCAAATTGAAATTCTGACACCTGATTATCGTGGTCGCGGACGTATGGATGTGGCTCTGGATATTCTCGCGCAGGAGCTTCCGGATGTTTTTAATCACAATTTGGAAACCGTATTTCCATTATATAAATCTGTTCGTCCCGGAGCGGATTATCAATGGTCGCTGACATTGCTTAAACGCTTTAAGGAAAATCATCCTCATATTCTGACCAAATCTGGCATCATGGTTGGATTGGGTGAAACTTATGAACAAGTTCAGGAAACTCTTCGTGATTTAGCTGAACATAAAGTCGATATGATTACCATCGGTCAATATCTGCAACCCACCAAACATCATCATCCGGTCATGTATTACTGGACACCTCAAGAATTTAAAGACATCGAAGAATATGGCTACAGTCTTGGATTTACTCACATCGCCAGTGGTCCACTGATAAGGTCTTCTTATTTTGCTGATAAATCAGCAGAAGAGGCAATGGAAAAAGAGTAATTGTTTTTTAAATTCATTAATTCAAACCCAGTTGATTTTGTGACAATCAGACTTTTTTCAATAACAAAATATGGAGGAATAATTATGAAGAATATAATCTTTTTACTGTTTATTATGAGTTTATCAGCTTGTAGCAATAATGATAGCGAGCAACCGGGTCCGGCTGAAAAAGCAGGGAAGTCATTAGACAATATGACGGAGGAACTGACTGAAGAGACTAAAAGTACTTATCAAAAAGCTAAAGATAAAGCACATGATATGAAAAACAAAATTTCAGACTCAGCTGAAAAAACAGCAGACTCTGTCAAACAGGGATTTGAGAATGTTAAAGAAAAATCTTTGGAAATCAAAGATGATATTGTAGACGGCTCAAAAGAGATAAAAGACAAAACTGTTGAAAAGTATCAGGAAGTAAAAGAAAAAACTGCTGAAAAATATCAAGAGGTTAAGGAAAAGCTCACCGATGATGACTCAGAGAGCTGATTCAAACAAATAAAACAGCCAAATCAAAGGGGTCAAAAATTAACGATTCGGCCTCATTAGTTCTATGATGTAGGATATATTGATTAAGCAGAAAGTGAGTGTTTAGTGTCAAATAGAATCAAAGAGCAAGGGGTTAATGCATTTATTACACCATTGGACAATTTTATCACAGAATTGGCAAATCAAATTTGTATAGCTACACATATTGAAAAGTCTACAACTGCGTTAAGACATACCCCAACTCTACTACGGATAATTAGGAAATTTGTTAAAATCCCTTATCAAGTAACTAAAGCCATGAATTATCTTGAACAGACTCCATAGCAACATTAAATCTTACGAAGAATATATTAGACAATGATTTTTCAAAAACAAATATTCATGTATTAATTGCAATGTGAAATTCGTTACAAACAGCAATAGAGGATATGTTTGTTATTCTCCTTAAAAAGAAACGTGTCAGAGAAGATATTGTTAAACTTGATATTCCCAATAGATGGAAGCGAGATTTGGTAGATGAAACCGAAGAAGATAACTATCGTTTTTTTCTATCAAATTGGAAAACTGGTGGAAGTCACATTGTTGATTTTATGGAAATAAAATTGGCTTGTTTTGATATGGGTGGAGAAGTTCCAGAAAAAATAACAATGGGATTAATTGAAATGCACGCATTAAGAAACTGTCTGGTTCATAGGGCGGGGATTGCTGATAAGAAATTTACAGAACAAGCTCCATCACTAGGAATCACTGTAGGAGAAGAAATTTTTATCAATAGAGAAATGCTTACAAAATATTATCAAGTAGCGGGAGAATATGGAAAACTTCTTTTTTCAAGAATAACAAAGTGTAAGTATTTTGTAGTTGCACCAAAAACGAGCCTGTAAACAATTCTGTGTATCTGCGCTCATAAATAATCACCTAAGCGATTTTCAAATTCTATCACAAAACGATTCAA
>JAGRJO010000236.1 GCA_020442725.1 Lysobacterales bacterium | reverse complement strand
GTTTTACTGGATTTCCAATCATGTTGGAAATGACAATCCTTTCCAGAAGAATTTTTACGCTCCTTTTGCACGAACAAAAGGAGTCAATAAAATATGTTAAACTATTTTCCTTCATGACCTTTATGCCCTTCATGGTTTTTTCTTTTAACTTCCTGTAACATATCTGTTAAGTCTTTCAGGTAAAATAAACACATGAAAAAACTCTCTAATTTAAAAGTCCGTTTTGTCGGGGCAGGGAATATGGCGACCAGTTTGATTGGTGGTTTAATCAATCGTGGGTTTTTGCCGAGCCAAATTACTGCCAGTGATTCGGGTGGGCATCAACGGCAGGTTGTGACTGAAAAATTCGGAGTGAAGACTTTTAGTGATAATAACGAACATTTTGGCATTCCGGATGTGGTGGTTTTGGCGGTTAAACCACAAATTATGAAACAGGTGGCATTGGATGTCGCTGAAAGCGTGATTGAAACCGGTGCTTTGGTGATTTCGATTGCTGCCGGAATTAAAGTCGAGCATCTGGAGCAATGGATTTCAAAAGATATTCCAATTGTTCGATCCATGCCGAATACTCCGGCTTTGATTGGAGAGGGAGCCACCGGACTTTTTGCGAATGCGAATGTTAATCGTGAGCAAAAACATCTCACTGAAGCGATTCTGGACTCGGTTGGGATTTCGCATTGGGTCGATGAAGAATACAAAATTGATGTGGTCACTGCGTTATCGGGAAGCGGTCCGGCGTACTTCTTTTTGTTTATGGAGTACTTGCAGAAAACCGCAGTTGAGTTGGGTTTGAGTGAAGAAGTCGCTGCCAAACTGACGGAGCAAACAGCTTTGGGTTCCGCCATTCTGGCGCAGAGATCTCAGGATGATATAACGATTTTACGTCAGAAAGTCACTTCGCCCAATGGCACAACAGAAGCGGCTTTAAATTCTTTTCAAGCCAATGAATTTGCAAAAATCATCAATCAGGCAGTGAGAGCAGCCAATCAAAGATCGCAAGAGTTGTCGGAGGACTTTTGCTGATGAATGTCCATTTGGCGATTTATGATACCAAAAGCTCTGGAATTGCCAGCGCAGCATTGGAATTGAAACCCGAAAAGGTTATCTTGCTGCACGGTAAGAGACATGATGTGGAAGGTATTAAGTCGGTTCTAAACTCTCGTGGAATTGTTTGCAGAAGCCACATGGTTTCGTTTGAACCGGAGCAAATTCGTACGGTTATTCAGCATATTTTTGATGAAAACAAGGACAGCAATCTGGTTTTTAACGCCAGTTGTGGTTACCGAATTATGGTTCTGGTGGCGTTGCAGATGTTTATGGACAATGGCATGGAATCATTTGTGGTGGATAAATTCACCAATACTTTGCACTGGCTTTCACCAAATGACAGAGATGCAATTGGTTTGGGGAGTCGATTAAAAATCAGTGAATTTCTGAAATTATTTTCCACACAGATTTTATCCAAAGGTTCTAATTTTGTTGAAAATCATGGCAGGCAGGAACTGACACATTGGCTAGTTGAAAAGATTGATCATTTTGGTTCGGCATTGGCATCGTTAAATCATATTGCTATGCGTGCTGACCTCAGTCTTGAGTTTCACTTTGATAAGGGTTATTCCCGTAAGTCGAATTTAATGGAAATGCTATCACGGTTTCAGGAACAGGATTTATTGAAAGTGTTTCATAACAAGGTTGTGTTTAAGGATGAAGCCAGTCGTTTTTATGCTAATGGTGGTTGGTTGGAGGATCATGTTTTTATGCTGCTTCATGAAATTCAAAAGAACAGAAACAACATCAGTGACATCGCTAAAGGATTGGAAGTGGTGCGCGCCAAAGGAACGGTTAAGAATGAAATCGATGTGATTGCAATGGCAAACAATCGTTTGCATATTATCGAATGTAAAACCCGTCGTTTTACCAAACGCAACAATGACAACACTCCGGGTTCTGAAGCCGTTTACCGACTTGATTCTCTGAAAGAATCGTTGGGTGGTAGTTCGGGCAAAGCGATGCTTGTCAGTTACCAGAAACTCAGTCGCTATACTTTGGAGCGAGCTCAGGATATGGGTGTTTATTGCTGTTCACACAATCAGCTGAAAAACTTGAAAGAACACCTTTATCGTTTTATTGACTCCGAGGACTGATTACAATTCAGACAGAATTTTATGCAATTTTTCCGGTAGCTCTGCGGAAACGATAATTTTTTCATCATTATCTGTAAATTCAATGCTGGATGCATGCAGGAATAATCTTTTTAAACCCAGCTTTCTTAGTTTTTGATTGAATTTTTCATCGCCATAGCGGATATCTCCGGCCAATGGATGTTCCATTGCCGCAGCGTGAACACGAATTTGATGAGTGCGCCCGGTGACTAATTGACACTCCAGCAATGTGGATTTAATTTGTCTTTGATAAAATTCAGAAACTCTGAAAAGAGTTTTGGCATATTTTCCATCTTCACTGACAGTTACGGTTCTTTCACCGCCGGAGCGAGTAGTGACATCCAAGGGCAATTCCACTTCAAAGTTGTTTTTAATCACACCTTTAACCAATGCCAGATATTTTTTTGTAATATTGTTATCCTTAGATTGCTGATTAAAATCATTTAACGCCTGACGATTTTTTGCCAGCACCACACATCCCGAAGTTTCACGATCCAAACGGTGAGCCAGTTGAATTTCAGTCTCAGGAAAAAGCTCTTTGCAAACTTCAATCAGCCCCACTTTGACACCGGTTCCGGAATGCACAGCAAGGCCGCTGGGCTTGTTGACAACAAGAAAATTATTGTTGGAAAAAATGATGGAGTCTCTGACAGCTTTAAGCAGATTTTCACTGATGAAAAGTTCCTGATTTTCTCCTAAAACGAATGGTGGTACTCGCACCAAATCACCGACTGTTAATCTGGTTGTTGGTTTGCTGCGTTTGCCGTTGATTCTGATTTGACCTTTACGAAGTAATTTGTAAATATTTGATTTGCTTAAATCTTTTAAAGTTTTTAATAAAAAATTATCAATCCGCTGACCATCTGTGTCTGAATTGATTTCAAAGATATTGTTTTCCGTTTTATGTTGCATAAAAGCAATATTTAATTTGTAATGAAATGTTGAGAAATGTTAT
>JAGRJO010000235.1 GCA_020442725.1 Lysobacterales bacterium | reverse complement strand
GATAACAGCCAAGATCCATCAAACGTTTTATATCCATTGCAACTTCCCTGCGCAAGTCACCTTCCACAGTAAATTTTGCAACTTCACCACGAACTTTTTCCAGTGAGTCCTCATCCAAGTCTTTGACCTTGGTCGTTGGATTTATACCTGCATTTTCACAGATTTGATATGCTCTGGTTCTACCGATGCCGTAAATGCTCGTCAGACCAATCCAGGCATGTTTATAAACCGGTATATTGACACCTGCTATACGCGCCATTTAACTCTCCTAATAACTTTAATTTAAACTTTTTAGCCAGTTGATTTTTCTACATACAACTTCTAGCTAAAGTGCTACTCTGGCTCAAAAAGCCGTGCATTATACGCAACAAAAGACAAACAGGCAACAAAGCCCGTGTCTTTTATCACATTTTGTTTAATAATTCTTAATTAATGACATTACTATCAATTTCACCAATTAAAATTTTTATTTTCTCTAAATCTTATCTTAATTAACGCATTACGCACGTTGTTTAGAGTTGTTTACTAAGTAAAAAATAAACTAATTCCTAATTGGAATTAGCGTCTTTGTACTCCAGATTTACCGTAATTTTTTAAATTTGATTTCTTTAACAAACTATCGTATTGACCAGACATTAAGTGTGTTTGTAACTGTGCCATGAAGTCCATTGCAACAACTACAACAATCAATAATGACGTTCCGCCTAAGGCAAATGGAACCTGCCAAATATTCAATATAAACTGAGGCATTAAACTCACACCCAATAAATAGAGTGCTCCCCAGAAAGTAACTTTAGTTGTAACACTATCAATATAATCAGCCGTATGTCTTCCCGGTCTAATTCCAGGAACAACTGCGCCGGAGCGTTTTAAATTATCTGATATCTCATTCGGATCAAAAGTCAGAGCTGTATAGAAAAATGCAAACCAGACAATTAATCCACCAAACATAATCATGTACAACACATTACCAGGTGACAACCAAGCTGAAACATCCAGTAACCAACCCCAACCGTCTTTTTGACCTAAAAACTGTGCTAATGTGCCTGGAAACAATACTAAACTGGATGCAAAGATAACAGGAATAACTCCAGACATATTCACTTTTAAAGGTAAATACGAGCTTTGTGCCAATGTTCCTGTACGTCCACCTCTGCGAGCATATTGTATAGTAATTCTTCTTTGTGCCCTTTCAACGAACACAACAAAGTAAGTAATTCCTAGTGCGATGACAAGCAACAATAACGCAACCAAGGCATTTAAATTTCCTTCTGAAACCATAGAAAATGTAGAGCCTATAGCCGCAGGAAGACCGACCACAATACCTGCGAAAATAATCAATGAGATACCATTACCGATACCTCTTTCACTAATTTGTTCACCCAGCCACATCAAGAACATTGTTCCGCCAGTTAGAGCTACTGTTGCAGGAAATAAAAATCCAAAACCTGGATTTGGGACAACGGCTACACCATTGCTGGAACCCATTTGTTGTAAAGAGAAAGAAATCGCATAGCCTTGGAATGCAGCCAATATTACAGTGAAATAACGCGTATATTGGTTAATTTTCTTACGACCTGATTCTCCTTCCTTTTTTAACTCTTTGAGTTTAGGTACGGTATGACCTAGAATTTGGATAATAATAGAAGTTGTAATATAAGGCATCACACCCAAAGCGAACAATGAGAAACGTCCCAATGCTCCACCGGAGAACATATTAAACATATCAAGCAAGCCTCCACCTTGTGTTTCCAACAACTGTGATAACACTTTAGGATTCACACCCGGAACCGGAATATATGAACCAAGGCGGAATACTATCAATGCAATAACCACGAACCAAATTCTGGATTTGAGTTCCTGGAGATTGTTCTTATTCCCCAACATTTTTTGGATTTGTTCTTGTGATGCTGACATAACTTCTATTACTCGACTGAACCACCTGCTTTTTCGATACTTTCTTTCGCTCCTTTAGTTGGTACCAGACCAACAACTTTAACTGCTTTAGAAAGAGTACCGGTATTAACAACCTTAACTTTTTGAACGAATGACTTTACTAATCCTTTTTCTTTCAAAAGTGCTAAATCAACAGTATCCACATTCAATGTTTCTAAGTGATACAAACAGATTTCACCGGTTTTCTTAGCAATTCTAGAGCTGAAACCAATTTTAGGTAGTCTTTTTTGCAATGGCATTTGACCGCCTTCAAATCCTACTTTATGGAAACCACCAGAACGTGACTTTTGACCTTTATGACCTCTGCCACAAGTTTTACCGAGTCCTGATCCAATTCCACGGCCGACTCTTTTTGCCACTTTTTTACTACCAGCGGCAGGCTTAATTGTATTTAAACGCATTTCTCTATCCACCCTTATTCAGTTATTTAACTTCTTCTACTTTTAATAAGTGAATAGCTTTGTTAATCATGCCTCTGTTTTCAGGAGTATCCAAAACTTCAACAGTATGTCTGATTTTACGAAGTCCTAAACCTTTTAAACATGCTTTATGATTGGACAAAGCCCCGATTGTACTCTTAGTTTGAGTAACTTTAATAGTTTTTTGCTTAGCCATGATTCAACATTACCTCTTCTACAGTTTTACCACGTTTGGAAGCAATAGTTTCAGGCGATGTCATCGCTTTCAAACCATTTACAGTTGCTCTAACCAGATTAATTGGATTGTTAGATCCTTGAGATTTTGCCAATACGTTTTGAACACCGACAACATCAAATACCGCACGCATCGCACCACCTGCAATAACTCCGGTACCTTCAGACGCTGGTTGCATATAGATTTTCGAACCCGCATGTTTTGCTTTGATTGGATGCCAAAGTGTTCCATCCTTCAGATCAACCTGAATGATGTTTTTACGAGCTTTGTCCATTGCTTTTTGTATCGCAATAGGAACTTCACCCGCTTTACCATATCCGAATCCGATTTTTCCGTTTCCATCACCAACAACAGTTAGTGCAGTGAAACTGAATTGACGACCACCTTTTACAACTTTTGATACCCTGTTTACAGCTACCAAACGCTCTAACAAGCCGTCGTTATCTTCTTTATTGATTTCTACGCTCGCCATTTATTTTTACCTTATCTTTAAATTACTTTAACTTTTGACTCAAAT
>JAGRJO010000234.1 GCA_020442725.1 Lysobacterales bacterium | reverse complement strand
TCAAAAACAGGAATCACCGTATTCTCATCAAGAATGATATTTTCATCATTTGCCACAAATCCAATTTCAGAAGTTTTTATCGGCATTCCTGCAAGAAGTAAATCATCCCAACGGAGTATGGACCTGTGACTTGGGTTATTTCTTTGCCAATGGAGTGTGCCATTCAGATTATTTCCCTCGACTTTTTTCCTCTCCATTGCAATGTATGTTTCAATAATTTCCGCATTGAAACTTTCAGGCCGCCCATTCATAAATTCAACTCTGCCATTGGACTGACCTTCAATTCGCAAACTTTTAACACCCAAAATCTCCATATAAGACTTAAGAAATACATTATAAAATTTCTCTAATTTTTTGATTTTATAATCAATTTCAAAATTATTAAATGTAAAATCCGTAGAGTGAAAACCGAGTGAAACAGCATCCGGAATTTTGATATTTGATTGAAAATCATCGATATTCAAAGACGAACCGAAGGTAATTTGATTCGACATTTGAATACCTTGCTTGGCAAAAGCCAGATAAACATCACCAAATAAGGCCTCACCATCGAGTAAGTCCGTATCTGAACCAATGACAATTTTGTTATTATTAATCTGAATATTTGCCTGACCATTCAATGAACAATCAGCTAAGACATTGTTGCCATCTTCGGATTCCCAGGAAAAACCTTCAAATTGATACTGCCCATTTAATTGAATGTTATTTGAAAAATCCAACTCCAATTGAGATGAAATATTTGCTGAAATAGATTTGAACTCATCCGGCATTAATGAAGTTGGTAATGACTTGAAAAGATTCTCAGCTGAGATATTTTTCATTTCAATGCCTAAAATACTTTCAAGTTTGGAGTCATAATGAAATAGCAAAGTATTATCTTGATTGCTTAAATCAAAAACATAATGATTTCTTAGAAAATCCAGCTCAGAATTTATATTAAACTTTAGAATATTCTCCTGAAACTCCAACTCAATACTTCCGTCAGTGCATTGATGTACAGGATAAACCTGATTATTATTTTTACATTTATAAGAAATGTTTTTAACTTCATCATCAAGGCTTGGAATATAGATTGCATCCGCAGAGATTAATAGATTTTCGCCTGCTGTATTTATCACACTCAAATTACGAAATTGCCAATCTTTCGCCAATGAGCTAGGACTGACAGATATTAGCATCAGTAAAATAGTGGTGATTTTGGCTAAGAACGGCATGCTTGAATTTTAAAATATATATCGGTACAATCTATTCAAATTGTATATTAATTTACAGGGAAAGGTAATTACTTATGAAAAAAAGCCCTCGAGTTTTAGTCGTGGATGACAATCAAATCAACCGTCAGTATTTTTCCATGGCTCTAAAAAAAATTGATTGCGATGTTTTTATTGCTGAAAATGCCGCTTCTGCGATTGAACTAGCAACTTCAGAAAATTTTGACTTAATTCTTATGGATATTCGGATGCCGACCATGAGTGGAGATGTTGCTGCCAAAGAAATAAAAACACTTCAAAATCATAAAAATACACCAATTGTTTCAACATCAGCAGAAGTTAGTCAAGAAACGCAAGCACCTGTTTTCTCAGATTTTCTGTTAAAACCAATTTCACCACAGCAACTTAAAGATTGTGTGGAAAAATATTGTAGTCATGTCTTAATGGATTCTGAGATTAATGTTTTCAATCGTCAGCAAGCGATGAAGTTTTGCTACAATGACGAATCGATTTTAGAAAAACTAATTGAAATGTTTCTCGCTGAACTTCCTGAAAAATTCAAACTGTTGGAATCATCAATATATTCTGAAAACTTCAAGGAAAGTTCCGATATTATCCATAAACTCAGAGGCTCGTGTCGAACTTGTGCGGCAAATGAACTTGATTCAAAACTTGAAGAATTGTCTGAAACCATAAAAACGGAAGATACTGAAATGATTGGCGAAAAATTCAAAATGGCGAAACAAGCACAACAAAGATGCATGTCATTGCTATCGGAAAAGTAGCAAACTGACCAATGCAATTGCTGAGACAATTACAACTGCAATGATATGATTTCCTGACTTCGTCGGACTATTTTCCTTTTTTGCTTGCTTGGATAAGGTTTCTAACAACTCCATGTCTTTCTCAGAAAGATCATGGTATTTAGTTTGATTGATTAGCTGCGGATCAGACACTGTCACACCGGCAAATTTATCTTTTTTGGGTTTCTGTTTATCTTCGTTACTCAATTCGTTCATTGATTCTGTCAGAACTTCTTCATTCTGCATGTGACCTGTCACATTGTTCAAATGACGAACAACATTGGGTTGAGTCACACTATCACTATTTTCAGAGTTTTCATGGCTCAAAATAGCAATCAAGGTGATGTTATCCTTTCCATCATTATTAACAGCCGATTGAACCAGGTTTTCAGTTAATATTTGCAAATCTTTGGTTCGCTTGATTTTTGAGAAGATTGTTTCTTCCGGAACCATATCATACAAACCATCTGAACAAATCAATAACATCTGGTTCTTTTCAAGTGTTCCGTGGTTGCAATGAACCTCTATTTTCTTACGCTCGATACCCAATGCTTGAGAAATAATATGTCTGTCTGGATGTGTTTCAACCTCTTGCAAAGATAAATGACCGCTTTCGATTAGCAATTCGACATAAGAATCGTCTTTGGTCAATAATTTGATATTTTCATCCCAAAGATAAACCCGAGTGTCTCCGACCCAGGCAACTTCGTATTGATTCCCTGTAAACGTCACTGCTGCTACCGTGGTTGCCATGCCTTGTTTACTACGATTGTATTTCTTTTCGGTAATTAAAAAATTATGGGCTGCCATTAGGGAATTTTTCAAAGAATTTCCTGATTTAACACTATCGTGGATCACTTCGCAGGCTAACCGGGATGCCACTTCTCCCTTATCAAGTCCTCCGACTCCATCTGCAACCACATACAGCCCCAATTGCTCATCTACGAGGTATGAATCCTCATTAATTTTTCTTTGTCCAATATGTGTGGAAACGAAACTACTTAACACTCTAACTCACATCCCAGATTGGTTTTCCTAAAATCCCAGAGAGTATTTCTGCATCAGTTTGAATTTGGGCATAGTTCCCGTGATCAACCAGATGAAAACGACTGCTATCTTCCAATACTAAATTGATTTCATAACT
>JAGRJO010000233.1 GCA_020442725.1 Lysobacterales bacterium | reverse complement strand
GTTTTTTTCAAAAGTTGGAAGAACAAAGAGAACAAAACGACAACCCATTCAGATATGAAGAACTCACCCAATTAAAACAACTCTATCAATTTGGAGAATATTTATATGACTTACCTGAAATTCCTTTTTTCTCAAAAATTGAGTCTAAATCAGAATTATTTATTAACACAGGAATAATAAGTGAGCAGATGTTTGTTCTCTTCATAAATGAGTATAAAGAAAAATCACCTCATTCTGATTTAACAAAAAAGATGATGATTTCATGCTTCATTATTTTTTTTAGATGCGGATTACGAATTAGTGAATTGAATAAAATAAGAATCAGAGATGTTGAGATTCATGATGAAGATCCAAATGATTTGTGCAGTAGTTTATGGATATACATACGCAATAACAATATGGGTCAAAATAAATCGAGATCAGGTTATCGAAGAGTTCCTTTGGGTTTATTATTAAAAGAAGAGGAAAAAAATCACCTAATTAATTATATTAATATTAAAAAACAGAAAGCCAATATAAATAATGAAACTCCACTATTTAGTTGGGACTTTTCATCGAATAAGTCAGTTTCCAGAATTAGCATCTATAATATTTTCAGGGAATATTTATCGAATCATTACGATTTAACATTAGTTGTTCATATATTTAGACATACGGCAATATCCAGATTATATGCAATTCTAACTAATGACAGTTGGCTCATTTCAAAATTAAGTAGTTACAATAAACGACAAGAATACGAGATTCGTAATCAATTGAGACTAGAGGGAAAGGACGGACTATGGAGTTTAGCAAAATTTTCCGGTCATTCAACACCTGAAAACACTTTGAAGTACTACATTCATTTTGCAGATTACCATTTGTACTCAGTCTTATCAAAAAGAAAAGAAAACTATAATAAAAATCAAATACTAATTCGCTCAGGCTGTAGCTCTCAGTATTTAACTTACTATTTGAAAAAATACGGATTCGGCCAAACAATAAACTTAACCGATGTAAAACAAATGTTGAAATCCAGCATTTCACCATTTTGTAAAAAGCTAAGAAAATCCAAAGAAATCGATTCATCTGTAATTTTCAATGAAATCAATATCGTTAATTATTCAACACAGGATATCTATTATGTGCTTCAAAGCATTGAAAAAGGTAATCGTTTTCAATATGTATCGACTCAATTTAAGATTGAGTTAGAAAGGATAAGAAGATGGGCGTTTAATGCCAAAATTCTTTCAGAAATGAAAAATAAAAATGGAGGAATGAGATTTGTATCCAAAAGAAGAAAAAAAACATCTTCCGGTCATTTTCTCTGTCCAACAATGCCACAAACTGAATCAGAAATGAAGTTGATAAATGATATTTTTAATAAATCCAGAGCAATTTATAAAAAAAATACAAATAATTTTAACTCATCAATTCAGTATTTTGTTGAAAACAGTACTTACTCTTCGCCTTTTTTGGTCTTTTCTGAACCGATAAAACTTTATGAGTTTTTATCGGTTATTAAAGCCTTTTTCAAAACGAAAGATATTATTCTGGAATTCAGTGCTTTAAAAACTTCTAATTCAAGAAAATCAAAAGCGTTTTGGAATAAGCATATTGAAAATCAAGGAACATTGGTTGATACCGGTCAAATTGTCAATCAGAATAAGAAATATCCTCATGGGCGAATTGTGTTGAAAATCTTACATCCGGATAATGAAGAATTATTGGAAAAAGCTAATGCAACTCTTCAAAAGCACTTTGAAGAAAAAATTCAAAATTTAAGAAATCTGCCCACTAATCTTGCAAATTTAGAAAGGTTAACACTTGAAGCTAATAAGCGAAATTCTTTTGAAGCTTATCACACCAATGTGCTGAAGTTTGTATTCCATATGTTTGCTATTGAATACCTGAATTTAAAGAAATGACATCCTTGTCAACTAATATAAATTATCCCAAATTTAATTTGTCTTTTAACAAGTTTTCAAAAGCACTGCCATCTTGACGAGTCAAATTCGGAACATAACGAGAATATACTCTAAACAACATTTCAGTATTAGAGTGCCCCATTTGCCTGGCAACCCATTCAGGATTTTCACCACTGGCAAGCCAAAGAGTTGCTGCTGTATGTCTGGTTTGGTAAGGGCGCCTTTTATTGAGACCCAAATATCGTAATAATGGATACCAGACTTTGGATGATATATTTTGATAATTACGAGGTGTTCCCTGTTTGGTAGCAAATACAAACTCAAATTGTTTGGTAACTTCATACTGATTTTTTAGAGCCTGATATACCAATTCAGACATTGTGATTTCGCGACGGCTCGAATCTGTCTTTGTGCCTTCGACTCTTCTTTTGACCCATGTCTCACGGATTAGAATTTGTCGGTTTTCGAAATCCACATATTTCCACTTCAATCCATCGACTTCTCCGGTACGCATTCCGGTAAAAAAACGAATCGTATAGTAATTCACAAAATCAGCTCTGACTGTATTTAAAATAAGCTCAACCTCCTCAAGTTTAAATGGTTCGATGTCTTTTTTCTCAGTCTTCAATGGTTTAATGCCCAGATACGGTGTTGTGAACTCAAAGCGATCAGATGCTTCATTAATAATCATACCGGTAATTTTGATAATTCTATTTATATGTCCTTTTGATAAATGCTGACCATTTGGTTTTTTTGTATCACAGAGCTTTATCCTGAACTGTAAAATGTCGGATTTAGTAATCTTATCAACCAGCATATCATTAAAATAAGGGTTAATATAAATTCTTAACATACTTTCTATAGTAATACGATATGAATATCTCCATCCTGCCTTGAGCTCTTCAAACCATTTATTTGTAAACTCGCCAAAACAGGGAATACCTCTGATTCGAGATGATTTTAAAATCTCTATTTTCTTTAATCTTTCAACTTTATTACTGTTTGGGAAATATGTTTCATATTCAAACATCCCAAGAGTAATTTCAGCATCAATTCTATTCATCATAGCATCAAGTTTTTTACGATTTGCCGGAGTATCCGGCAAACTCGTTTGTTCTCTGCACCTCAATCCTTGATAAGTAAAATCGAAATATAACTTTCCTGTTTCTTTTCTGACTCTAATATGACCCATTGACTGCTCCTCCTTTGACTAATGGAATTAATGTTGATTCTGTAGAAAACCTGCACATGTCTTTTACGATAGTTTCCCAA
>JAGRJO010000232.1 GCA_020442725.1 Lysobacterales bacterium | reverse complement strand
ATGGTTATTTGATTGATCAGTTTTTACGTCAGGATACCAACAAAAGGGATGATCGATTTGGTGGGAGCACCAAAAAAAGAACCCGATTTGCATTAAGAGTTGTTGATGGAGTTGTCAATGCAATCGGTGCTGAGAAAACGGCTATCAGGCTTTCTCCGCAGGCTTATGTTCACTTGCAATACACCAAAGGTGATGAAAAAACCTATCGCAGACTGCTAAAAAGACTGAACAAAAGAAATATTTGCTATGTGCATTTGGGAGCTTTTGATGATACCCCAATTTATGATTACTTGGGTAACAGAAAAGCCAGCGAGTTTATCCGCCGGTTTTATAAAGGCACATTTATAGCTTGTGGAAGTTACACTTTGGAAATTGCTAAACAAGCTATTGAGCAAAATAAAGCGGACTTGGTTGCTATTGGCAGACCGATTATTGCTAATCCAGATTTTATAAAAAAAGCAAAATCTGGTGAGGAGATGGTTCCTTATGATATGCAGATGTTAAGGGAGTTGGTTTAACTTAATTATAGAGAAAAATTTATGAAACAAACTCACTATTTGACTTTTATTTTACTGATGCTTGTAATACCTTTGGTGCAATCAATTGAAAGTATTAATTTTTCTAATCGATTAGAATCCGTTAATGAACAGAAATCGGTAAAATCTCTTGTACATGATGCTAAACTATTGCCAGACCCATCGGGTTCAGGAGGTAATGGAGTGAGCTTAGGCTATAGTATCAGCATTGATGGTAACCGTGCTCTTGTGGGAGCTCCTAATCTGGAGAATAGTGGTAGTGTATTTGTCTTTGAGTTTGATGGAAGCAATTGGAATCAGACATCCTCAACAATGGCGAATGGAGCTTAACAGAAAGAATAGTTAGGGAAGACCTGGGTGAAAACTCCCAGTTTGGTTGGACGGTTCATTTAAGTGAGGATTTTCTGCTGGTTGGTGCAATTAGTGCTGTTGATACTTACTCCAATAAATCAGGTGCAGTAATAATGTATAAGCTTGAAGGAAATAATTGGAGAGAAAATTGCCGTTACAGTATTCAAGAAGATGGTGCAGCTTTCGATTATTTTGGTTATGCAGTGAGTATGGATGAAGACAGAGTGGTTGTAGGTGCTCCGAATAGTGATGGAGTAAAAAAAAGAACAGGAGTAGTAAATATTTTTGATTTCGACGAGACCGGTTGGAGAAATGTACAAAGACTGTCAGCACCGGATTCGGAAGAGTATGATGAGTTTGGATATTCAGTCAGCTTGCAAGGGAACTATATTGTGGTAGGAGATCCCTTTACCGATAATCAAGGAGGTAATTCTGGTTCGGTTTATGTTTATGAACTGAAAAATTATAAATGGCATTTCATACAGAAACTGATTCCGGATGAATACTACGAATATGATAATTTTGGTATATCCGTAGGTATTGATGCTGATACGATTGTAGTTGGTGCTAATAGAACAGAGGTCTATGGGGATGGCGCTGTATATGTTTTTAAATTTAATGGTAGTGAGTGGCAACAAGTTCAGAAATTGTACGCCCAGGATGGAACCGGTGGCGAGAATTTCGGGGTTTCAGTAAGCATTAGTGACAACCGAATACTGATTGGTGACGATTTAGATGATGATTTAGGGTTTAATTCAGGTTCGGCATATATTTTTGAATATAATGGAAATCAATGGATTCAATCCAAGAAATTATTACCATCAAAAGGTGAAACCAGAGGAAAATTTGGAAATTCGGTTCACATATCAGGAAATCAATTAATTATCGGATCTGAAAATAAAACAGTATCTGAGTATTATGGTGCCGGATCAGCATATATTTTTGAATATAACGGCAGCAGTTGGATAGAGAGTAAAGTATTAAATGCTCAAGACCCACACAACAATGATAATTTTGGGAGTTCTGTCAAGATTATCAATGATAACGTAATAATTGGTTCGAGATTGAGAGATGAGTTTGGAGTCAATTCTGGAGCCGTTTATTATTACAATTTGGTTGATTCTGAGTGGAAATTGATGAAAAAGTTTCTTCCGGGTGATGGTGGAGGACTCGATTTTTTTGGCAACTCAGTTGATGTTTTTGGTGATAAAGTGATTATAGGTGCATATGGAAATAATGATAATGGGAATGACTCAGGATCAGCTTACATTTTTGATTTGAGTAATATTGATAAAAAAAATGATGAGAGAAACCTCATAATGAGTAAATAACTATGTCAAAAAAACACATCGTAATTGTTGAAGATGAGCCGAGCATATTGGCTAACTACCAAGCGGCTTTAACCCGTCAGGGCTATCATGTGAGCGGTTACATGGAGCTCAATCAGGCAAAAAACGCCTTGTCACAGAATTTGCCCGAAATGGTGATTATTGACATCGGTTTGGGTGATGAACCGGATGGCGGCTTTGAACTTTGTCGTTTTATTCGCTCTCAATCTGAAAGCATTCCGCTGATGTTTCTGACTGCCAGAGATGATGAAATCGATATGGTTTCCGGCTTGCGCTTGGGAGCGGATGATTATCTCTCCAAAGATATATCTTTACCGCACCTGCTCGCCAGAATTGCAGCATTATTCCGCCGTCAGGATTTGGTGCAAAACAAAGAAGAAAATGATGTGATTGTGCAAGGTGACTTACGAATTCTGACGGATAACTTGCAGATTTTCTGGAAAAATGAACCTATTGATTTAACGGTGACCGAATTCTGGATGGTTGTTTCTTTAGCCAGACATAAAGGGCATGTCAAAACCCGTGATCAGCTGATGAATGACGCCAATGTTTATGTTGATACTTCGACGGTGACATCACACATCAAACGAATTCGTAAGAAATTTATAGTTGTTGATTCCGAATTTGATTGCATCGACACCGTGCATGGCATGGGTTATCGCTGGAAAAATTAGGGACTCGGGTGAAATTAAAATATCAACTCTTGCTTCTTGCCTTATTGAGTTTGGTGTTCCCTTTTAGCGGTTGGATTGCTCTTAAAAGCGTTGACACACAATTTCGCCAGGCATTGGAACAAACCGCAAAGAATTCATTGCTATCGCTGAAAGCATCTGTTCAGCAAATTATTAAAAACAACCAGGATTATGAACTGCACGGCTTAATTCCGGTCGATGCTGAAAAAATTATCCTTGACGGTGATGATAGCGATTGGTTGGATAA
>JAGRJO010000231.1 GCA_020442725.1 Lysobacterales bacterium | reverse complement strand
CATTGTCACTGTAGCTGTTGAAGTAGCTCCGTTACTATCAACAATTGTGTATGTGAAAATATCATTACCAATAAAGTATCCCGGAGCCTGATAACTCATGCTACCATCTTCGTGAACAACTAGAGTTCCATTTAATGTTGAAGTATCGACTGAAACCAAGCTAATTGCATCGCCATCCGCATCGCTGTCATTTTCCATAGGATTGAAATCCAGTGAACCGCCCCAGGAAACCAGATAGAGGTCATCGACAGCAGCAGGTGCATTATTATCAGATTCAACAGTTACTGTCACTGTGGCACTTGCAGTCGTTCCATCTTCATCAGCAACTACATAAGTGAATGTATCTGTGCCGACAAAGTCTTCATTAGCCTGATAGGTTACAGAACCATCAGGATTGATAACAACAATACCATTTGTTGGGTGAGAGACGGATTCTGTGGTTAATGAGTTACCATCACTATCAGAATCATTGGATAAAATGTCTATAATTAATTGTTCAGAGCCAACCGCAATTGCTGTATCATCAACAGCGACCGGAGCATTATTTAAAACCTCAACTGAAACGGTTGCAGTTGCTTGTCCACCATTACCATCATCAACTGTGTATTGGAAAGTATCGATACCAACATAGCCATTATTTGGTGTATAAGTCAGAGATGTTCCGTTATTGACTACAGTTCCGTTTGCAGGTTGAATTACATTTGTTACTGTCAAAGTGTCATTGTCAGGATCAGAATCATTATCCAGAATGTCAATCAAGGTTGCACCCGAATTACGGAAAACAGTCAAACCATCATCCGCCGCCAGTGGAAGCTGATTGAGATAGACGATATCGCCTAATGTTTCAATTTGTTCCTGAGTTTCGAAACGATAAACATCGACTTCACGTTTGTGTTTGATTGGGTTTTTCAATGCTCGTGATAACCAAGAAGGAGCAATTTTAACAGGAGTTTTCACCCACTTAACCGGAACATCTTCTGCCGGAATTTCGGCTTCTTTAAATTCTTTTTCAAGGCTGAGGAAGCTCACCGTAACCCTTCTGTTTTTTGGTTGCTCTTCAGGATTTTCATTGTCGAAAGCAGGCTCTGTTTCACCTTTACCGGATGAAAGAAGCAATTCCGCATCAAGTCCTTGCGTCATAAAAAAGTCATGTGCTGCCTTTGCTCTTCTTTCAGACAACCATTGATTATATTTTTCAGTTCCTATAGAACATGTGTGTCCAACGATGTTGATTTTTGAACCAAGAGTCTCTTGTTTGATTTGTTCAATTAAGTTTACCAGCTTTTCTTTGGTATCTTTACGTAGAATTGATGAATTCAAATCAAAGAAAGCCATGGTTGATAAATTGATTTCATTCTGAACAACGATGCGTCTTTCTTCTTTTAATCTGGCAAGTGCTTCTTCATCAACAACTTTAACTTCTTCGTATTTTTCCGTTGGCTGATAGGTATTGCCAAAATCATAACGGTACATCAAATAAGCACGAGTGTCGTCTTTATCCAGTTCAAAATCGCCATCTTTGCTCAATTGTCTGAGGCTTAACGCCAAAGAGTGTCCTGTATTTTTGAAGTATTTCTCCAAATCAACACTTGCCGTCAGTTGATCGGAGTTGTAATCACCTTTTTCGTAATCCAAACCGCCGGTTAAACGAACTAAATTGGAATCAAAATATTTACCAATTCGACCACCAACTCCCCAGTCATAAGCCTGTTCATAGGTGCGAGTGATGGTTTCTATAGTTTGATCCTGCATATAGTCAAGCCCGTCTATACTTCCGTATAAGACGTTATAATTAAATGTTGATGTCTCATTAGATAACCTTTCGCCGGTTAAAGCTTTGCTGAGATTGAAGTTCCAGAATTTATCCTGTTTTTCTTGTCCAAAACCTAAACTGAGTTTTTTATCATCATAAGTATTCTGATCGATTGCTAAAAACAATTTGTTGATTTTTAGGTTTTCGTGATTATCAATCAAATCCTGTTCACTAGGATTGCCAGGAATCCAGTGATAATCCAATTCAAGCCCGCCGGCGCCGTCGGAATACCAGCCCTGAGCCATAAAATTGTTTCGATAGCTGTTATTGAATGACTTTAAAAACTCACCAATAAAATCACCATCTTCGGTGATGCCGATTCCGATACGACTGTCATCACCACTATATGAAACATTGATTTGATCCAATGCTTTGTTTTCAAATTCCGAATCTGAGTCTGAGGCTCCGGAAACAGACACAAGTCCTGCACAGAACATGGAAATTATAATTTTTTTAGTGTAGCTTTTCATAATTGGCATTATTTTTATCGAGATTTGGCAGATTTTAGCAAAGAAAGCAATGATTTAGAACTATTATCTAGAAACAACCTTAAAAAGAAAAACAATCAGAGCGATTTAATAACAAATTCAGTTTAAATCATAAAAACAATGCTAAAATGAGGGTTGTTTTAGCGGTGAAGTTTGATTCAAAAAGTGAAAAAAGCGATAGTTACAGGAATAACAGGGCAGGATGGTGCTTATTTATCTCAGTTACTTTTAGAAAAAGGTTATGAAGTTTATGGAACCTATCGGCGGACTTCCACAGCTAATTTCTGGAGAATAGAAGAGCTTGGGATTGCCAATGACTCGAAACTTCACTTGGTGGAATTTGATCTCACCGATCAGGCAAATTGCATCAAAATGGTGTCTGATATCAGACCCGCTGAAATCTATAATTTAGCTGCTCAAAGTTTTGTTGGTGTCTCATTTGATCAACCCATTGCGACAGCGCAAATTACCGGTTTGGGTTGTTTGCATTTGCTGGAAGCCATTCGCTTGGTTGATACAAATATCAAATTTTATCAGGCGAGCACTTCGGAAATGTTTGGAAAAGTTCAAGCTGTTCCGCAAAATGAAGACACGCCTTTTTATCCTCGCAGCCCTTATGGTACAGCTAAATTATTTGCTCATTGGTCGGTGGTTAATTATCGGGAATCTTACGATATCTTTGCTTGTAGTGGCATTTTATTCAACCATGAAAGCCCGCTTAGAGGAACTGAGTTTGTAACCCGAAAAATTACCAATGCGGTTGCCCGAATCAAAGCCGGAATACAAGACTTTTTACAGCTTGGAAATCTTGATGCCAGAAGAGACTGGGGATATGCCAAAGATTATGTGGAAGGTATGTATTTGATGTTACAAGCAGAGAATCCGGATAATTAT
>JAGRJO010000230.1 GCA_020442725.1 Lysobacterales bacterium | reverse complement strand
TTCATCAGTGGATATGAGATGGTCTATGGATTTTGTCAGTGATCAACTGGCAAATGGAAGACGGTTCAGGGTACTTAATGTCATAGATGATTATTCTCGTCAGGTTATCGGTCAGCTGGTTTCATTCTCAATAAATGGCCGTCAAGTAGCGGATTTTTTAGACAGACTGATTGATCAGAGAAAGAAACCGAATCAGATAACATGTGATAACGGCACAGAATTTACATGCAAGACCATGTATTACTGGCAACAACAAACAGGAGTAAAGTTGGGCTTTATTCAGCCTGGAAAACCAATTCAGAATGCATTTGGAATTAAACAATGCCGATAACTGGTGGTTTGGAATTTCCCCTGAGGGCATAGGCTCATTAGGAATGATTTTTAACTTTGTGGTTGCTTTAGTCGTCAGCAAAGTCACCGATGAACCACCGCAGGAAATTCAGGATTTGGTTGAATCCATCAGAATCCCTAAAGAAGTATAGTCGCTTCTATGTTCAAAAGCCTGCATCGAATGGTGCAGGCTTTTCTTATTTTAAAGGTTATCAAGTTTATTTTGGAAAAGCCTCATAGGCATTAATGATTTTTTGAACCAAATTGTGTCGCACCACATCTTTCGATTCAAACCAGCTAAAACTAATATCATGAACTTCTTTCAGAACTTCAATAGCATGTTTTAAACCCGAAGTTTGTCCGGGTTTTAAATCAACCTGAGTGACATCTCCCGTAACAACCACAGTTGTACCGAATCCGGTTCGGGTTAAAAACATTTTCATCTGTTCAATTGTTGTATTCTGAGCTTCATCCAAAATGACAAATGCATTGTTTAAAGTACGTCCACGCATAAATGCTAGCGGTGCGACTTCAATAATGTTTTTCTCCAGCATTCTTTCAACTTTTTCAACACCCAACATTTCATACAATGCGTCATAGAGAGGGCGAAGATAAGGATCGACTTTTTCGGATAAATCACCGGGTAAAAAACCAAGCCTTTCCCCTGCTTCCACTGCTGGTCTGACGAGAATAATTCTTTGAACTTGCTGGTTCAATATTGCATCTACAGCACAGGCAACAGCCAGATAGGTTTTTCCTGTTCCGGCTGGACCAATTCCGAAATTAATATCATGCGTAACGATGTTGTGCAGATAGAGTTTTTGATTCAGCGAACGCCCTACTATTGCTCCTTTGCGGGTTTGGATTGTCACTTCAGAAAAATCGGCCTGAGAGTCTTTTTCAGTTTGTGTATTTTTATAGTTTCCCTGAACAATAATATGGACCATTTCAGGATTTAGGGACTCATTAACAGCTTCATCCAACATTAATTGAAGGCAATTTTCAACGACAGAAATGTTTTCTTCTTCACCTTCGATTTGCAGGTGATTTCCTCGTGCATTTATCTTGGTTTGAGTTTTTTTTGCCAGAAGTTTTAAATGTTCATCCTGAAATCCGTATAAATTGGCAAGAACACCATTGTTCACATCTTCGATTTCAATTGTTTTAATCTTATTTTGGACTTCAGTCATTAATTATTATTTTTCCTTGTAATGAGTTGCGATAAGCCTCGGTGATTTCCAAATCTATCATACTGCCAATCAAACGTGGATTACCATCGAAGTTAACAACTCTGTTATTTTCAGTTCTTGCAGCCAGTTGTTTAGGATCTTTCTTGGAAACTCCCTCGACCAAAACTCTTTGAATTGTTCCGACCATTTGTTGTGAAATTTCAGCGGCAAATCCGTTAATAGTTTCCTGCAAAATTTGCAATCTTTCTTTCTTGACCGACATTGGGACTTCATCTTCAATGTTAGCTGCCGGAGTTCCGGGGCGTTTGGAATAAATAAAACTGTAACTCTGATCAAACTTAATGTCATTAATCAATTTCATGGTTGCAGCAAAATCCTTATCCGTTTCACCGGGAAATCCAACAATAAAATCGGATGACAAACTAATATCGGGACGAACTTCTCTGAGTTTGCGAATTTTTTGTTTATATTCCAAGGCGGTATGGCCGCGTTTCATGGCAGATAAAATTCTGTCTGATCCGCTTTGTACCGGCAAGTGCAGGTAATTGGCTAATTTAGGCTCATGAGCATAAGCCTCAATCAAAGCATCGGTAAATTCAACAGGATGTGATGTCGTGAAACGTATTCTTTCCACTCCGTCAATTGCTGCTACATAATGAATTAAATCCGCTAAATCTGCAACCTCTCCATCATGAGTTGTACCTCGATAGGCATTTACGTTTTGTCCCAGTAAATTAATTTCTTTAACACCTTGTAATGAAAGTTCCATCACTTCTGCCAATACACTGTCCAATGGTCTGGAAACTTCTTCTCCACGTGTGTATGGAACCACACAAAATGTACAATATTTACTGCAGCCTTCCATGATTGAAACAAATGCTGAAGCTCCTTCCTTTTTCGGTTCAGGGAGGTTATCAAATTTTTCAATTTCGGGAAAACTAATATCGAGTTGAGCTTTATGTTCAGACTGTACCGCATCAAGCATCTTGGGCAATCTGTGAAGTGTTTGTGGTCCGAAAACCATATCTACATACGGAGCTCTTTTTAAAATATTCTCACCTTCCTGTGAAGCAACACATCCGCCCACCCCGATGATGAGGTTCGGATTTTTGTCTTTAAGTTTTCTCCACCTGCCTAGTTGTGAAAAAACCTTTTCTTGTGCTTTTTCTCGAATTGAACAAGTGTTCAGCAATATAACATCCGCTTCATCTTCGTTCTCAGTTAAAGTGAGCTCATGAGTATCATGTAAAACATCATGCATTTTGGATGAATCATATTCATTCATCTGGCAGCCATGAGTTTTAATAAATAGTTTTCCTTTGATTTTTGCTGTCATTGTTGCTTAATATAAATACTTCTATTCAATGATTTTATCGACTAATTTTACGATAATTTCTGCGGTAACGCCCCAAATTGTATGCTTTTGATGTGGATATACATAGTAATTCACATTTTGTCCTTTATATTTCGCTGTATGTTTACTGCGATTACTTTCCTCAGCAAAGTATTGAAATGGAACTGAAAAAACTTCAGAAACTTCGCTTGTGTTTCTTGTTATTGAAAAATTATCATCCAAAACAGCGACAAAGGGTGTTACATAAAAACCTGAAGCTGTCTGCACATCATCCAGATATCCAACCACATTAATATACTCCTCAGCAATACCAATTTCTTC
>JAGRJO010000022.1:11453-18440 GCA_020442725.1 Lysobacterales bacterium | reverse complement strand
ATCGGAACATTTATATTCGTCGCTATTTGTTTTAGTGGTTGGTTTTTATTAAAAAATTATCCTGTTTCCAAAAAAAATGAAGAGTCGATACAAATAGCCGACAATAAAACATTGGAAATCACTCCTCCGGCTAATAAACCTGAAAACGAAAATACAGATACAGCTAATTCAGATAATTATCATTATTCCTCATTAATTCCTTCTGAATCAGTTAACAGCCAGCAAGCGCAAAATAACGAATCTGAAACAAGTACAGCCTCATCGCCTGATAGCTTGGCGATTCCGTCAAAAGATGAAGTTTTATCATTAGGTGGCGATGAAGAAGCTATCCAGAATTTATCAGAAGTGAATGATACACTCACTGCAAAGTATCAAATTCAAGTGATAGCTACTGAAACCAGCTGGGTTAAAGTTGAACATTTAAATGGAAACAAATTGCATAATGATTTGTTAAATCCGGGTTTTGTAAATCTGGAATCTGATGAAAAAGTTCACTTTAGAATTGGTAACAAAGATAATGTCAGGGTTGTTATCAACGGTGAAGAAATTGATTTATCGAAATACTCAAGAAAGAATATTGCCGATTTTAACTGGCCGGTAGATGGTTAAATCTGAGCTGTAAAACTTTAAAAACAAAATTTAACTATTTCTCCCAAAATAGTACAAATATCATGGGAGTGTTTTAAAATACCCCAAATAATGGACTCGGGAATTTCAATTGAGTAAAAACACGAAACAAATTAAACGAATCCGAGGGATGTATGACGTGCTCCCCGCAGATGTTTGGATTTGGCAAAAACTGGAATCGACAATTTCCAGAGTTTTCACCTCTTATAACTTTTCAGAAATCAGGCTGCCACTTGTTGAGGAAACCAGATTATTTCAAACAGCCATTGGTGAAGTGACTGATGTTGTTGAGCGTGAAATGTTTAGTTTTCCGGATCGTTCCGGAACATCTTTGACCTTGAGACCGGAAGGAACTGCCGGTTGTGTTAGAGCCGTGATTCAAAACGATTTATGTAATCGAGGACTCACTCAAAAACTATGGTATAACGGCCCGATGTTTCGTTATGAAAGACCACAAAAAGGTCGAAACCGACAGTTCACTCAAGTCGGTGCTGAGATATTTAACATGGAAAATCCCGAAGCTGATGCTGAATTGTTGCTGATGTCTTCAAGACTATGGAAAGAACTTGGTTTGCCAAATGTTCGACTAGAGATAAACTCATTAGGTACAGATTCTTCAAGAAGTCAATATCGTGAAGTGTTGATTTCTTATTTTAAAGAACATATCGAGATTCTCGATGAAGATGCAAAAAGACGTCTTGAAACCAATCCATTAAGGATTTTAGATTCAAAAAATCCGGCCATGCGTACCGTCATTGAAAATGCTCCGTTACTGACGGAATATTTGGATAACGAATCAATTGAGCACTTTACAAAAGTAAAATCAATCCTCGATCAATGCAGAATACCGTATATTGAAAATCCCAAGTTAGTCAGGGGTTTAGACTATTATTGCAAAACGGTGTTTGAATGGATAACCGATGATTTAGGGGCTCAAGGAACGATTTGTGCCGGAGGCAGATATGATTCTCTGGTAGAAAGGCAAGGCGGTAAACCAACACCGGCTGTCGGTTTTGCAATGGGTCTGGATCGAATTGTTGAGTTGATTAAAGATTTAAATTTATGGCAACAACATAGTTCTGTAGATGCTGTGTTAATTGTTGATAATGCCATTGACTCTGCCTTAGCAAGTCAATTCTCTGAAAAAATCAGAGAGAGTTTGCCAGGAATTAATTTATTTGTGAATCAAAGTGGTGGAAGTTTTAAGTCTCAGTTTAAAAAAGCAGATAAACTGAATGCAGACTTTGCTATCATATTGGGAGAAAATGAAATAAAGAATGATTTTATTACTGTCAAGTCATTGAAAAATAAAGATTTAGGGCAACAAGAATTACAATACAATAACTTTGTTGAGTTTATGAAAACGAATGCCAACTTAAGAGAAAGTTAATGGAAACTGAATTAAAACAAAGACTCATTGGTGCCTCAGTCATCATTGCATTGGCGGTTATCTTTGTGCCGATGCTATTTGATGATTCAAAAGTAAATCAAAACCAGACTCTTTCTATCAAAATTCCGGATCAGCCAAGTGACCTTAAACACAAATCCATAGCGATAGAACCTGTAAATAATCAGGATACACAAAGTGCTGAAATAAATTCACAAACTCCAGATTCAAACACAACTCAGGAGACAGCATCAGAAATTAAACCGGTGGTAAAAAAAGAAGAGCAAATTATTGACGTTGTAGATAATTCTTTGAATGATAAAAAGCCGGAAAATCAGAACAAGCCAGAATCAAACCAGGCAAATAAAACTGAGAGTAAAGACGAGAAACCAATCACAAAAATTGAGAAAAAGCCTGAAATCACTGAAACTCAGCCGGATATAGTGAGTGCGAATTCATCCGGCTCGGAATTTGGTTGTCGCTTGCAATATGGTGTGTTTTCTCAACAAAAAAACGCCCAGCAATTAAAGGCTAAATTACTGAATAAAGGATATAGCGCAGTTGTAGTAAAGGACTTGGATAAGGAAGTGTATAAGGTTTATTCTGAGATGTTGGATTCATCGAGTGAAGCTGAAAAACTCAGTCAAAAGATTGTCGCACTCAAGTTAAATATTGGAAAACCAGTTATAGAAAATCTTGATGAAGAAGCATTTAACTCGTTGCTTGATACCGGCTGGATTGTACAGATTGGTATTTATAGCAATAAAAAGAACTCGTTGGCTCAACGTGATGAGATAAGAAAATCGGGATTTTTATGTTTTGTGGATGAAATTATAGCTTCAGGCAATAATCAATATCGGGTAAGAGTTGGTCCTTACGCGACCAGAGATGAAGCCAAAGACGCTGAAAAACAATTGCTTGATAAACTAAAATTAAAAGGGCTTGTAAAACCTCATGAAAAACAAAAGGTAATTAGCAAATGAATTGGCTAGATTATGTGTTTATCGGAATCCTTGCAATTTCTGTAATCATTAGTATTTTCAGGGGATTAACTAAGGAAGTCTTATCGTTATTAATTTGGGTTGTTGCTTTTTGGTTAGCGTATCATTATGTTGATGTCGGAGCTAAATATCTGGAATCTTACATTGAGCTTCCTTCAGCCAGGCATTTGATTGCATTTGTAGCTATTTTAATTGCTGCATTATTTTTAGGAAGCATCATTAACTTTATTCTAGGAAAACTGATTAAATCTACCGGTCTGAGCGGTACGGATCGTTTTTTTGGAATGTTCTTTGGTTTGTTAAGAGGGGTTGTTATTATCATTGTGATTGCTTTCTTCGTCAGAGCCACACCACTTTCTGAAGATCCTTGGTGGCAAAACTCAAAACTGGTACCCTACGCAGGAAAGATTGCCGAATGGGCAAGAGTAAGAATGCCGGAGAGTTTTTCAAAGTATTTTTCATTTATCGAAAATAATAAAGTTGTGGAGCAAACATCAGAAATGCTTAAAAAGGCTGCGGAAAATGTGGAATCAAGCAAACAACTGGATCAATTAATGCAAAGTTTATCCGATAATGAAGCAGAGACTAATGACCAAACAGAAGGAGGTTCCAACTGATGTGTGGAGTGGTTGGTGTTGTTAGTCAAAGTGATGTGGCTTCTACAATTTATGAATGTCTGACAGTATTACAGCATCGGGGACAGGATGCAGCAGGGATAGCAACCTGTGAGAATCGCAGAATCGCATTGGTCAAGGATAATGGCTTGGTCAGAGATGTCTTTAATGCTGAAAATGTAAAAAAGCTTCATGGAAATATGGGCATTGGTCACACTCGTTATCCGACAGCGGGTGGCGATAATCGCTTGGAAGCCCAACCTTTTTATGTCAACTCACCATACGGGATTGTTCTTGCTCACAATGGTAATTTAGTTAATACCGAAAAACTCAGACGGGAACTGTTTGAGGAAGATCGAAGACACATCAATACCGGTTCAGATTCCGAAGTCCTGCTGAATGTATTAGCACATGAATTACAGAAAAATCATGAAATTGAATTAAAAGCGGATATGGTTTTTAAAGCCATTACCAATTTAAATAAACGCTGCGTCGGAGGCTATGCTGTTGTGGCTATGGTTCCCGGGCATGGAGTGATTGGTTTTCGTGATCCAAATGGTATCAGACCTTTGGTTTTGGGCAAAAAAACAATCAATGGCCAAGATGAATACATTCTTGCATCCGAAAGTGTGGCTTTGGATTTGCATGGTTATAAACTTATAGATGATGTCCAGCCGGGTGAAGCGGTATTGCTAGGACTTGATGGAACTTTATACCGTCAGCAATGTGCTGAGAAAAAACAGCACACGCCTTGTATCTTTGAATTTGTTTATTTTGCCCGTGAAGACTCCATTATGGATAATATTTCTGTCCATAAAGCTCGTTTGCGCATGGGTGAGCATCTGGCAGATAAAATTTTGCGAGAGATGCCGGATCATGATATTGATGTGGTGATTCCAATTCCTGATACTTCTAGGACGAGTGCTATTCCTCTGGCTTATCGTTTGGGTGTTAAGTTTCGTGAAGGTTTTGTGAAGAACCGTTATATCGGCAGAACTTTTATCATGCCCGGACAAGCTGAAAGAGTGAAATCCGTTCGTCGCAAACTAAATGCCATTGAATTAGAGTTCAAAGGTAAAAATGTTCTCTTGATTGATGATTCAATCGTTCGCGGAACCACCTCAACTCAAATCATTCAAATGGCAAGGGAAGCAGGGGCAAAAAAAGTTTATTTTGCCTCGGCAGCTCCTCCGGTTCGCTATCCTAATATTTATGGAATTGATATGCCAGCTCCTAAAGAATTAGTCGCCTTCAATCGAACTGAAGAAGAAGTAACGGAAATCTTGGGAGCAGACAAAGTCATTTACCAATCTTTAGATGATTTGGTTGCTGCTTGTTCGAATGATAGCAAATATGTGAAAAACTTTGATACATCCTGTTTTTCCAATGAATACATCACACAAGTCGATGATGACTATTTTGAAAGACTGGAAAAAATTCGTAGTGATGAAGCCAAAAGAAAAGCATCGTAATTTCGACGTCACCATCGTTGGTGGTGGACTGGTAGGTATGGCATGTGCCTTAACTTTGTCAAAACTCGGTTTAACAATCAATCTTATAGAACATACAGAAAACAGTCACAACTCACATCCAAGTTATGATGATCGGACATTAGTGGTCAATCAGGCATCCATTCGGTTTTGGCAAAATTTAGGAATCTGGGAAAATCTTCTTGATGATATCACACCAATTAAACAGGTTCATGTTTCAAATAAAGGACATTTTGGTGTTGTAAAATTTGATGCTTCTGACTTTGAAATTGATGAATTGGCGTTTATTGTCGAAGCAAAAAAACTAGGAATGTCGCTTTACCAAAAAGTCATTGATAATCAAAGTATTAATCTGATTTGCCCGGCAAAATTTTTGGAATTCAACAACTTAGATGATTCTATTGAAATAAAGTATCAATTCGAATCTGAGGAATTTACAGATAAAAGCACATTGATGATTGCTGCTGATGGTATTCAATCGGGAATTCGTAAAACACTTAATTTACCGACTGAAGTTAAATCCTATGAAAGGACAGCCATTATTTGCAACATCACTCCCGAACTCAAACACAATCATTGTGCCTATGAACGATTAACCAAAGAAGGACCGACAGCATTATTACCTTTCATGAATAATCGTTGTGGCTTTGTTTGGTCGGTTAAAAGTTCCGAAGCTGATGAAATCATGTCACTTTCCGATTCAGAGTTTTTAAAAAGGGCACAAACTCAATTTGGTTATCGTTTAGGTCGCTTTTTGAAAGTTGGCAAAAGAAGTTGTTATCCCTTGTATTTTGTCAAAGTGCCACAGCAAACTTCCAATCGGGTTGTTTTGATGGGTAACGCCGCTCATGGTGTCAGCCCGGTTTCAGCTCAAGGTTTAAATTTAGCGGTCAGAGATATTGCAAATCTGGTGGACGTTATGGAATTGGCGATTGAAAAAAATAATGATATTGGTAGTGTACAAGTATTGGAAAAATATCAACAAAGTGTCGATACAGATCAAACTCAAACCATGCAATACACTGATGATCTGATGGAATGGTTTAAACTGGATGAGCCGGTAATTAATAAAATTCGATCTTTGGGATTATTTTCCTTACAACAATCCAATGTCGCAAAAATGGAGCTTTTCAAGCGAGCATCCGGCTATCGTGGTTTAACTCCCAAATTACTGAGGCAATCATGAAGAAATTTGATTTGATAATTTCCGGTGGTGGTATGGTTGGTTCTATATCCGCTGTCGCTGCCTGTCAATCCGGTTTATCGGTATTATTGATTGAATCGAATAAAAGTCCCTTCCTTACAGAAAACTCAGATATGGATTTAAGAGTTTCTGCAGTTTCCTGGCAGAATATCGAATATCTAAAGAAGTTGGGAATTTTTCAAAATCTTTATTCAAATCGGATTGCTCCGTATTCACACATGCAGGTTTGGGACACCAGAAGTCAGGCACACATCAATTTTGATGCCGATTTTTCTTCGCAGAGTTGTTTAGGGTATTTGTTAGAGAATAATAATTTGGTTCAGGCTGCCTGGAAGTCGCTTGATAGTTATCCAACTTGTGAAATTATAACAGGTCATTCCATTGATTCGTTAGAAAATACAGGTTCACAGGTTCGCGTTCAATTAACTGATGGTCATGAATTCAAGAGCAGGGCATTGATTTCGGCTGAAGGAAGAAAATCAAAAGTCAGAGAGTTTGTAAATATTAAGACGACTGAAAATGATTATCATCAGTTCGGTCTGGTCGCCTATCTAAGTATTAAAGATGCTCCTGAATTCACGGCTTTTCAGGCTTTCAACGAAGGTGGTCCAATCGGTGTGCTTCCGATGGGTGATAATTTGTTCTCAATAGTCTGGAGTTTGCC
>JAGRJO010000022.1:9037-11353 GCA_020442725.1 Lysobacterales bacterium | reverse complement strand
CAGGCTTTCAACGAAGGTGGTCCAATCGGTGTGCTTCCGATGGGTGATAATTTGTTCTCAATAGTCTGGAGTTTGCCGAAAGATAAGGTTGATTATTGGCTATCTTGTGATGAACAAACTTTTGAACAGGGAATTGTCAATGCTTTATCGAATCATGAAATTGCACCAAAAGTAACTTTAAAAAGCGCAAGAGTAGCATTTCCATTAACTCAACTTTATGCTGAACGATATTTCAATAACCGCGTTGTTCTTTGCGGAGATAGTGCTCACGGAGTTCACCCATTAGCCGGTCAGGGCGTCAATCTGGGAATCGGTGATGTCCAATTATTGTTTGAATTACTGGATAGTTCAGTTCTTAAAGATGATTTGCTTTTGCATAAAAATTTACGAAAATATCAAAGAAGAAGAATTTCTCAGGTCAAAGAGACTTCGGAAATGATGAGTTTTTTGCATCATATGTTCAAAGATGATAATCATATTAAAAAACCATTACGAAGTTTAGGAATGAACTTAATCAATCAATCTCCTCTAAAAAAATGGTTTATGGCTCAAGCCGGCAGTTAATATCTCAGATAAATCATTTAATTCACTATTTCCTTGACGGCAAGAATCAATGATATACAATTCATATATCTTTAAATCAAGATAAAAGGATGAATATTGTTTCTGTATTTAAACTTCTGGCAGATGAAACCAGAATACGTTTGCTGCTTTTGCTAAAACAGACGGAACTAACTGTCGCTGAATTGTCTGCAACATTGCAATTGGCACAACCTCGTGTATCCACACATTTAGCAAAATTAAAGGAACTCAAGTTTGTTTTAGCCAGAAAAGATGGTGTTTCAACCTATTATCGAATCAATCATCAATTGATAAAAAGCGATTATCAGTATATTTTGAAGTCCTTAAACGATGAAGAAGAACAAAACTCCTTGGTTATCGAAGATAAGCAACGACTAACCAAAGTTTTGGAAGAAAGAGCAAAAAGTAAGAACTGGGTGGACTCTGTTGCCGGCGATATGGAAAGACAATATTCTCCGGGTCGAAGCTGGGAAGCTACAACCCGAGCTCTCAGTTATCTTTTGGAACTTGGTGATGTGCTTGATATAGGTTCAGGTGATGGCGTTTTAGCTGAACTTCTTCATAAAAGAGCTTTAACTTATACCTGTGTTGATAGCAGCCAAACTATTATCGAAGCGGCTCAAAGACGTTTATCGAATGCAGAAAATGTTCAATATGTAGTTGCTGACATGCATGCCTTAGGTTTAACCCAATCATTCGATACTGTGTTCTTGTTGCATGTTTTAACCTATTCAGAAAATGCTCAGGAAGCCATCGATCAAGCATCTAAATCTTTGAAGCCAAATGGAAAAATTCTGATTTCAACTTTAAAAAAACATCCGCACACTGAAATTGTTAAGGATTTTGGTCATGTTAATAATGGTTTTACAATTAAACAATTAACTAAATGGGTTGAAGCTGCGGGATTAAAAAACATTAAAGCCAAAGTCACTTCCATCGAAAGCAAGAAACCACATTTTGAAGTAATTACGCTCGAAGCTGAAAAATAATGACAACAAAACAAAAACTAATCTCACTATTACAACAAAGAATTCTATTGCTGGATTCCGCAATGGGAACGATGATTCAATCTTACAAGTTGAGCGAATCTGATTATCGGGGCGAACAATTTCGTAATCATGAAAATAATTTAAAAGGAAATAATGATTTATTATCTATCACACAGCCGCAAATTATTGAGGAAATCCATTTAAAGAATCTGCAAGCCGGTTCCGATTTAATCGAAACTAACACATTTAACGCCACGCAAATTGCTCAGGCTGATTATGGAATGGAGTCTTGGGCTTATGAAATTAATTTTCAGTCCGCAAAGTTAGCCAAAAAGTGTTGTGAGCAATTTTCGACTGAGAGTAAACCTCGATTTGTGGTTGGCAGCATCGGTCCAACTAACCGAACGGCTTCGATTTCTCCCGATATCAATCGACCGGGTTATAGAAACGTCACTTTTCAGGAATTGGTAGATAACTATATTGAGGCTGCCAATGGTTTGCTTGATGGCGGTGCTGATATTTTAATGGTTGAGACTGTATTCGATACTTTAAATTGCAAAGCGGCAATTTATGCACTTTCTGAAGTTATGGAACAACGGAATGAGGATATTCCAATCATGATTTCAGGAACAATTGTCGATGCCAGCGGACGCACTCTGTCAGGTCAGACAACAGAAGCGTTTTATAATTCCGTTCGACATATAAAGCCATTAACCATAGGTTTGAATTGTGCGTTAGGAGCAAT
>JAGRJO010000022.1:0-8938 GCA_020442725.1 Lysobacterales bacterium | reverse complement strand
ATGTTTGATTCTTCCAAATGGGAAGTTCTTGAAGCCGGTTTAAGACATTGTCAGGGTAAAGGAATTGTAAATTCTATCTCGCTCAAAGAAGGCGAAGAAATATTCATTAAACAAGCAAAAACCATTCAAAAATATGGTGCGGCCGTGATAATCATGGCATTTGATGAACAGGGTCAGGCAGAAAGCAAAGTTCGTAAAGTCGAAATCTGTCGCAGAAGTTTTGATATATTGGTCAAACAGGTTGGTTTTGCACCCGAAGACATTATTTTTGATCCAAATATTTTTGCTATTGGCACCGGAATTGCCGAGCATAACAATTATGGAATTGACTTTATAGAAGCCACTCGAATTATTAAAAAAGAGATGCCTTTGTGCCATGTTTCTGGTGGTGTTTCTAACATTTCATTTGCGTTTCGTGGTAATAATCCTTTGCGTGAAGCGATACATTCGGTTTTTCTTTATCATGCTATTCAAGCCGGTATGGATATGGGAATTGTCAATCCCGGAATGTTAACGGTTTATGATGAAATCGAAGAGGAAGTCAAAGTCCGCATCGAAGATTTATTATTCAACAGAAGAGAAGATGCGACCGAGCGTCTCATGGAAATAGCAGATAAAATTCAGGGAAAACAACAAAAGCAAGAAGATAATACCTGGCGGGAACTCGATGTTGAAAAAAGATTATCTCATGCTTTGGTTCATGGAATTACTGAATTTATCGAATCTGACTCACAATCAGCATTTGAAAAACTACAAAACCCGCTGGATGTTATTGAAGGTCCGTTAATGGATGGCATGAACACTGTCGGCGATTTATTCGGAAGCGGTAAAATGTTTCTGCCACAAGTGGTTAAATCCGCTCGGGTGATGAAACAAGCGGTGGCATGGTTGTTGCCTTATATCGAAGCTCAAAAGGGCACACAAAAAAATAACGGCACCATCATTATGGCGACTGTAAAGGGCGATGTGCACGACATAGGAAAAAATATTGTTGGTGTTGTTTTAGGGTGTAACAATTATCAAATCATTGATTTAGGCGTAATGGTTCCGGCAAATAAGATTATTGATGCTGCCGTCGAGCATAATGCGGATATCATTGGATTAAGCGGATTGATTACACCATCTTTGGATGAAATGTGCAATGTCGCTGAAGAGATGGAAAAACGGGGATTAAAAATTCCGCTTTTGATTGGAGGAGCAACCACATCCCGAACTCACACGGCATTGAAAATCGAACCTAAATATTCTGCTGATACCATTTGGGTTAAAGATGCATCTCGTGCAGTTGGAGTTGCGCAAAAACTGACAGGTTCAGATAAAAACCGTATTGAGTTTTCTACAGAAACAAAACAACAATACGTAGAAATCAGAGAAAGAAGGAAGAATCAATCAAGTCGAAGACAACTGCTGAGTTTAAATCAAGCCAGAGATAATAAGCTCAATATCAACTGGCAGGAACAACCTCCTGTTCAGTCTGAATTTATCGGTATTAAAAAACTCACAGATTATTCTTTGATGGAAATTTCAAAATACATTGATTGGACTCCGTTTTTCCAAACCTGGGATATTCATGGTAAATTTCCGGCAGTTTTGGAAGATGAAATCGTTGGAAAAACCGCGACTGAATTGTTTCATGATGCTCAAAGAATGTTGCAAAAAATAATTGCTGAGAAATGGCTAACAGCAAATGCGGTATTTGGAATTTTTCCCGCAAACAGCGAAGAAGACGACGTTTTAATAAATTTTGAGAATAATAATCATCGCTTAATCAATTTACGTCAACAAAAACAAAAAGGCGGAAAAAACCTGTGTTTAAGTGATTTTATTGCCCCTCAAGAAAGTGGTTTTCAAGATTATTTGGGAATGTTTGCGGTTACAACCGGTATCGGAATTGAAAGGAAAATTAAGGAGTTTGAAAAATTTCACGATGACTATTCATCAATTATGCTGAAAGCACTTGCAGACCGGTTAGCAGAAGCCTTTGCAGAGCATTTGCATCAACTGGTTCGTACTGATTATTGGAAGTACACGACCGAAAATGAAATTTCAAATGAACAATTAATCAATGAAGACTATCAGGGAATCAGACCAGCTCCCGGTTATCCCGCTTGTCCTGATCACACGCAAAAAGAGTTGATTTTTGAGCTTCTTGAAGTGGAGAAAAACACAGGAATTCAATTAACTGAAGGATACACCATGTATCCGGCAGCATCAGTCAGTGGTTTTTATTATGCTCATCCACAATCCCAATACTTCGTTTTGGGTAACATTGATGAAGAGCAATTAAATGACTATGTCACCAGAAAAAATATTGACTTGGAGAAAGCCAAAAAAATTCTAGAGCCTAATTTGGAGAGCTGAAATAAAAAATCATAAAGAACTTTCTATTTCTTTAGCTAATATATCCTTTGTTCCATATGGAATCATGGAAAATATTTCAGAGACTTTAAAATCAAGATTTGGATTGAATTTGAAATCGACACGATATTTATTCCATTTTTTCACTGCTAAATCTGAAAACGAGAGTGGAGTGTTTAAATCTTGTGATAATTTTTTTGCAACATCTTCTTTTTCAAATTCAGTCAATGCCGGTGAAGCAAGAATCCTGAATATACCAAGTCTTCCACCTATAAAAATGGCCTCAAGATTTACATTGTCACTATAATTCGAAGCGCATACATAGACTTGATGGCTTGAAACATTTCCACCATCTTTACAATTTTGATTGTATACAAAACTAATTTTTGCCATATCCTGTAATCGATAACCGAAAACAGAGAAAGCGTGAATCCCTACATACGGGTTAGAGACACCATCTGCAAAAAACCAATTTTTAATTGTTTCTTCATGGTTTGCTGATTCATTCTTTGAAAAAAGAAGTTTCGATTTTGACTTATCAGAATATATATTAATTTTCTGAATGACTGTTTGAAATGATTTGTTGTGTTGAAAATCTGAAATTGTGAGAATTATTTCTACAAAATATTTCTTTTTTTCTGATTTTATCAAGTCTGATAAAAGTGACCCGTTAATGTCTAAAGAATTAATTGCATGATAATTAGCAATTAACAATAAAAAATAGTCCGGATAAAATGGATGTGGGCTATGATCTCTAAAAACTGCGTGGTATGGATTATCAAAAAAACTATTAACCGAAATTTTATCAAGTGATTTATTTGTCTTCAGAGTAATTGTATCTGAAATTCTAAATTTTTGAATCTCATTAAACTCAAGTAGCTTAGCTTCTAATTCAGACTTTGTCTTTTCTAGAAGCATTTTCTTTTTATCTTCGGAATCAATAATATATTTTGAATTGACAATATAATTAATGTGTTTTTCAAGTCTTTCAGGGTTGTTTTTTAATGCAACATACATCAGATTCTCGCTATTTAGTTCTACGATTGAATCATCTGCAAAAACATGAAAACTAGATAAAGTAGTGATAATAATCAACAGTAATTTCATTGTTGTACCATATTAAAAAACAGGTGGAATCTTACAAAAATTGAAACCTATCTGCAAATTTATAATAAAAATAACACAAAAGGATAGTTGCTTAGTAGGATAAATTTTAATTCATAAATGAAATACAAAGTTAACTATTCTGAAATTGAGTGCAGCGAGTTTGTGTGCTAATATTTCTGCATGAATAAAGGCACAAACAACTTATCAGAAGAAATCGCACGAAGGCTTGAAGAAATTCAAAAGTCATCGGAAAAGAAATCCTTGATTGAAAAATTCAAGAACGATTTTCCTGACAAAATAGAGTGGCTAAATGCATTTTCTCATGATAATGCCAAGAAATATCAAAGCTCGAAGAATGTTCCAGAAATCAACGGTTTTCAAATTCAAAAAGTTATTGGAATGGGGGCGAACGGCAAAGTTTTTTTAGCAACTGAAAATCAAACTGGAGAGTCTTTTGCTATAAAAATTCCATTACAACTTCTTAGCGAAGATCAAATGCATCGCTTTCATCATGAGTCTCGGTTGTTGTCATCGTTAACTCATAAAAATATTGCACAAGTTTATCAGACCGGTGTGATTGAAAACAGTGAATTGCCTTACATTGTGATGGAATATGTCGAAGGGGAAAATATATTTTATTACTGTCAAAATCATACCTTAACAAGTCAGCAAAAAGTAAAACTTTTTATTCAAATTCTGGATGCTATTCAATATGCACATAACAGAGGAATTGTTCATCGTGATATAAAGCCGGATAATATTCTTGTAACCAAAGATCAACAAGTCAAATTACTGGATTTCGGAATTGCAACAGCGACAGAAAACAGTACACAACAACTCACTCAATTAACAAAAACAGGTCAAATCGTTGGAACCTTGGCGTATATGAGTCCGGAACAAGTCAGCGGACTGGATACTCTCGATACACGTGCCGATGTTTACTCGTTGGGTGTTGTACTTTATCAGCTTCTTTCAGGTTCATTGCCATTTAAAATTGATGCCAACCAGATATTTTCTGCAATCAGTAAAATTATCGAAGATTTACCAACAAAGATTACTGCAGCAAACAACTCTGTTGATTCAGAACTGGCAACCATCGTTCATCACTCCATTGAGAAAAAAGCAGATAATCGTTACCAATCAGCCAATGAATTTAAACGGGATTTGCTGAATTGGCTAAATGATGAACCAATTTCTGTTAAAAGCAATTATACCTTATGGTACACACTCCGCCACTTAGCAAGAAAGCATCGAGCATTATTTACCGGAACAATATTGGCAATTCTTGGTTTGATTTCTGGGTTGGTTTTTGCCATTTCATTTGCGGTTAAGGAGCAACAAGCTCGAAAAATCGCCGAAACCAATGCACTGACCAATCAAAGAACAGTTGATTTTATTAATGAGATATTTTCCTCCGCGGACCCGGAGAATGTCTATGGAGAAGAGTTAACTGTTCTGCAATTAATCGATAATGCTGAAAGAAGTTTGGAATACCAACTTCAAGGTGAAACTGAAGTTGAAGCAAGAATTCGTACGACTATTGCTGGTGTGTATGCTGGTTTAAATCAAACTGAGTCAGCTCTTAAACAATTAGAAAAAGTAAGAAACTTACTTCCTGAGTTAAAAGAAGTGCAGAACTATCATGACTTCTATTATGCAGTTAACTTTATCGAGGGAAAAATAAATCTAGCATTAAACAATACGAATGAAAATATTGAGCTATTAAACCAATTAATTAAGGAATCTGAAAATTATCCTGTTGATAAACATCAAGCCCAAGTTGCTCTGGCAAATACTTATCTTCAAGCAGGCGATGTTGATCGTGCACAAGTATTATTGGAAGAAATCACTCAGGCACCTGTTTCTGAAGATTTTCCTCTTAATCATATTTCTCGGCTTTTTGCTCAGAATAGTTATGCTTTGTTATTTGACAAATTAGGTAACTATAAAAAATCGAAAGAACTCTATGAGAAGAACTTAATAAGTCATATAGAGTTTTATGGTGAGCATCACATGCAAACTTTAATCATTCGTAATAATTTGGCAACTGTCGAAGTTCGTATGGGAAACACTCAAAGAGCAGAAGAGATGTTTCGTAAAGTGATTGAAGGAAAGAGCGAAATATTGGGTGAATATCATCTGAGTACAATGGTTTCTAAAGCCAATTTATTATCTGTATTAGTGACATCCGAACAATTTGAGTTAGCGGATGAATATTCAAAACAACTATTAGCAGACCTGGAGCAACATATCGGTGAATTGCACCCAAGGACACTTGATGTTAAAAATATGCGTGCCTATTTGCTGGAGGATATGGGACAATTGAGTGAAGCAGAACAACTTTATCGGACCACGTTAAAACAATATAGTGAAAATGGCATTGTCAAAGGACCGGAGCTCTTTAGTTTGCAAAACAACTTGGCAATGCTTCTTATGAAAGAAGAAAAGTTGGACGAATCTAAACAAATATTTGCAGAATTATTGGAAAATATTGAAGAATATTTGGGTAAAGAACATATTTATTATGCTATATTTATTGGTAACTACGGTGAGTTGTTGATGAAGCTGAAAGAGTTTAAAGCTGCTAAGCCTCTATTACAAAAAAGCCACGATAAGATAGTTGAGTCTTTTGGTGAGAATCACCAACGAAGCATTAAAGCTAAAAAAAGGCTGGAACAGTTAGCCCAATCAGAATAGAATAGTTATTAAGACGAGATATAGATAGCAATGACTGAACTGCGAATAATTATTTTAATCATAGGCCTTATTATTCTGGGGTTGATTTACTATTTTGGTACCAGAAAAAAATCCAAACCAGATCCTGTTGATGATGTAACTGAGGAACTAAAAGAACCAGATTTGGGCTTAAATCTTTCTGCTCACCGTCCCAATGACTTGCCCAGACGGAAATCTGTACTCACTGATTCACACACTTCTATCGATGGAATGGGCTATGAAAAAATTGTAACGCTGTTTATCCATGCGAAAGACGGTCAGCAATTTGACTGGTATATGATAAATACGGCTGCTGAGAAAGTCGGTCTGGAATTTGGCAAAGATAATATTTTCCATCGTTATAATGGTTTTGGTGATGACAAGCAGTTGATATTCTTAGTTGCTAATATGTTAAAACCCGGAGTTTTCCAACCGGATTTAAGAACAACCGGTTTGGTTTTTATTATGACACTTCCTGCGACCATGCCGGCTTTGGATATGTGGGATACCATGTTTCCAGTTGGTGAAAGGATGGCAGAGCTTTTGGGTGGAAAATTGACTGATGAAAATCATCATATATTTTCACGCCAGCGCATTGCCTCGATGCGTGAGGAAATGCGCGAGTTTGATCATCAGCATCACTCATGAGTAATGAGATAAAAGCAGTTATTGAAAAACTCCGACTGCAACTCAATGAATATTCATACCGCTACTATGTTCTCGATGAGCCAACAATCAGCGATGCAGAATATGATAAGCTCTATCATGAGCTGTTAAATCTCGAACAAAATAATCCGCAATTCATCAGCGAAGACTCTCCGACACAACGAATTGGAGATAAGCCTTTGGATGGTTTCTCTCAAGTGAAACACGAAATTCCGATGCTTTCCCTTGGCAATGTTTTTACAGATAATGAGCTTATTGATTTTGATAGACGCTTACGGGATTTGGCGGAAATCAATGAAATTGAATACTCTGCTGAACCTAAATTGGATGGTTTGGCTGTCAGTATTGTTTATCAAAACGGAAAATTACATCAGGCGGCGACACGAGGTGATGGAACAGTTGGTGAGGATATAACAGCCAATATTCGCACTATCAAATCCATTCCGTTAACACTTCGCGGAGAGTCAATTCCCGCAAAACTGGAAATTCGTGGTGAAGTGATTATGCCCCGAAGTGGCTTTACCAAATACAATCAAACAGCGGAACAATTAGGTGAAAAAACATTCGCCAATCCCCGAAATGCTGCCGCCGGAAGTTTGCGTCAATTCGACCCCAAACAAACAGCCAGACGTCCATTGAAATTCTATGCTTATTCCTTGGGTGTAGTTTCTGAAAATCTTGAGTTTACAACTCATATTGAAACTCTGAACTGGATTCAATCACTGGGAATACCGGTCAATAACCTCAATCAAACGGTTCAAGGCGCCAATGGATGCCAAAAATTTTATGAAAAAATTGGCAAATTGAGAGATTCTCTGGATTATGATATTGACGGAGTGGTTTACAAAGTCAATGACTTGGCATTACAGCAAAAACTTGGTTTTGTCACCAAATCGCCTCGATGGGCAACGGCTCATAAATTTCCGGCACAGGAAGCGGTGACAGTAATTGAAAAAATTGACGTCCAGGTCGGCAGAACCGGCAGTATTACTCCGGTCGCCCGGTTAAAACCGGTTGTTGTTGGCGGAGTGACGGTCACTAATGCCACTTTACACAATGAAGATGAAATTCGTCGCAAAGATGTTCGTCAGGGAGATAGCGTTTTTGTTCGTAGAGCAGGGGATGTCATACCTGAAGTGGTTAAAGTAATTATATCTAAACGACCAAAAGACTCTGTTGAATTTCAAATGCCGACACATTGCCCGGTTTGTGAAACCAAATTACATAAAATTGAAGGCGAAGCTGTTCTAAGATGCCCGGCAGGTTTGTATTGTGATGCTCAACGCAAAGAAGCGATTAAACATTTTGCCTCCAGAAAAGCAATGGATATTGATGGTTTGGGCGATAAACTGGTCGAACAAATGGTCGATGAACGACTGATAAAAACTGCTGCCGATATATTCCACCTTAAACAACAAGATGTTAGTCAATTAGAAAGAATGGGCGAAAAATCAGCTCAAAATCTTTTGCAGTCGATTGAAAAATCCAAACACACCAGTCTGAACAAGTTTATTTATGCTCTGGGAATTCGCGAAGTTGGCGAAGCCACAGCCTTGACCTTAGCTCAGAATTTACGAAATATTGAAAACCTTAGTAAAAGCAGTGTTGAAGAACTTCGAGAATTACCGGATATCGGACCGATTGTTGCCGAAAGGCTCACACAATTTTTTTCTGAAGAACATAACTTACAAGTGATTCAACAATTACTTGATGCCGGAGTTTATTGGGATGAAATCGAAGTCCCCGATGAAAACACGCAGACATTAGCAGGTAAAACTGTAGTCTTAACCGGAACATTAACACAATTCACCCGTGCCACAGCGAAAGAAAAACTCCTCAAACTCGGAGCAAAAGTCGCAGGTTCTGTTTCCAAAAACACCGATTATGTTGTCGCCGGAGCCAATGCCGGCTCAAAACTCACTAAAGCCGAATCTTTGGGAGTTGAAGTCAAAGATGAAGAGTGGTTATTGGCTTTATAGTTCCTTTTTGCTCGTGCGAAAAAGGAACGCAAAAAGCACGCCCCGAACTCTCAGCCTGCGGCTTCCCAAAATATTTCTTCAAATTTGGCGAAGTATTTGAACTCGCTTCGCTC
>JAGRJO010000229.1 GCA_020442725.1 Lysobacterales bacterium | reverse complement strand
TTGTGTTAATTATTGGACTGTAAAAGTGTAACCTATGTTAGTGGACATTTTTGTTACCTATGTACTTGACTTGTACATTTCCAAACCATAGCATAAAAAATCTCTATACAATAAAATACTTTCTCGCACTTAACTGAATAAAACATCATAGCAAATGAGCAACAGCATTTTTATCTCAACTTTATCAAATACAAGCTGATATGAAGTTTTACTTACCAAATATGGATTTGCGTGGTGATTTCCCAGCAGTTGAGGAAGCTTTATCTGAACCCAATGGTTTGTTGGCATTTGGTGGGAAACTGGACTCGAAAACTTTAGTCAAAGCCTATTCGCATGGGATTTTTCCTTGGTTTTCGCAAAATGAACCGATATTGTGGTGGGCTCCCAATCCGCGAATGGTTCTTTTCCCGGATAAATTTCATATTTCCAGAAGTTTCAAACGAGCGATTCGACAAACAAATTATCAGGTTCACTTCAACAGAGATTTTAAGATAGTGATTGATCATTGTTCCAAAACCCGCAAAGATGGACTTGGGACGTGGATTACCAATGAAATGAAAGAAGCCTATTTACAGCTTCATAAGGAAGGAGTTGTTCATTGTCTGGAAGTTGATATTGATGGACAATTAGCCGGTGGAATTTACGGTGTGCGTTTGGAAAATATATTTTTCGGTGAATCCATGTTTAGTCTACAAACCAATGGTTCTAAGTTTGCTTTATACGAACTCTGTAAATATTTATTGAAGAACAACATAAAAATTCTGGATTGTCAGGTTTATAGTGAACATCTGGATAGCATGGGAGCCGAATTAATTTCAATGCGTGAGTTTAAGCGGTTTTTACCTCAAGTCAGTGCTAATTCTTTTGATAATTGAGCATAACCTCTCTTCATTAATGTATTATTCATTTATTTCTGTTAAAATTCGCTCCGTTTTTATTTCTGAGGAATTTTATGGCAAAAGAAGATGTAATTGAATTTGAAGGCGTAGTTACAGAAACCCTTCCAAACACGATGTTTCGCGTAGAACTTGAAAATGGTCATATCGTGACAGCGCACATTTCAGGTCGTATGCGTAAAAATTATATTCGTATTTTGACCGGTGATACAGTGACTGTTGAGTTAACTCCTTACGATTTAACGAAGGGTCGTATTACATTTCGTAAGAAATAATCACTTTCCTCCACAGACAAATCCGTCTGTCTGTTTTATTATTTGTTATCAGTTATTTTCGGTGCTGAGAAGTTTATTCTTCTTTGGATTTTTCCGTTGCGGTTTTGTTAGGTAACAATTGAGTGTTACTTTTAATGGAGAAACCCAGTTGATTATTGATAACATCGACCAAGACCATTCCGCCCTTGCTGAGTTTGCCGAACAAAATTTCATCAATAACTGGTTTCTTGATGTAATTTTCAACCGCACGGTGCATCGGTCTGGCGCCCATCGCTTTATCGTATCCTTTGGCAACCAGCCATTTTTTAGCTTGTTCGGATAACTTGAAATGAATGTCTTTGTCAGACATTTGTGCTTCCAGTTCGATAATGATTTTATCAACAATTTTCAGAACATGTTCTTCGGTTAGTTTCTTAAACTGAATAGTGGCATCTAAACGGTTACGAAATTCCGGTGAAAACAGGCGTTTGATAGCAGCCGTGCTATCTGTCGAGTGATCTTGTTCAGTGAAACCCATAGATTCTCTGGATTGTTCAGCAGCACCGGCATTGGTTGTCATAATCAACAATACATTGCGAAAATCAGTTTCCCGTCCATTGGAATCCGTTAAAGTGCCTCTGTCCATTACTTGCAATAACACGTTAAAAATATCAGGGTGAGCTTTTTCAATTTCATCCAGCAAAACAATGGAGTATGGGTTTTGATGAACTTTGTCAGTTAATAAGCCACCATCTTCATGCCCAACATAGCCGGGAGGTGAACCAATCAAACGGGAAACACTGTGCGCTTCCATATATTCGGACATATCAAATCGAAGAAGTTTTAAACTCAAAACATGTGATAACTGTTTTACAACTTCAGTTTTACCGACACCTGTTGGTCCAGCAAACAAAAGGTTAGAAATTGGTTTGTCCATTTTTGACATGCCTGCTCGTGACATTTTGATGGCTGTTGTCAGTGTTTCAATGGCTTCATCTTGTCCAAAAATTACCATTTTCAGATTGCGGTCTAATGACTGAAGTCTTTGAACGTCATCACCGCTTAAGTCATTAAGCGGAATTTTTGCCATCGAGGCAACCACTCTGCGTATATCCGATTTATCAATTGTGGTGTTTTGCAAATTATTGATGCGTTGCCATGAACCGGCTTCATCAATGGCATCGATGGCTTTGTCAGGTAAAAATTTATCAGACAAATGCCGGGAAGTGAGTTTGACTGCTTCTTCGATAGCGGAAGTTTCATATTTTACGCCGTGAAAATCCTCAAAACGTGATTTTAACCCGGTGAGTATTTCAATCGTTTCTTTAACGCTGGGCTCGCGAATATCGACTTTTTGGAATCTGCGCGATAAGGCTCTGTCTTTATCGAAAACAGTTCTGGCTTCTTGCGCCGTTGTCGCACCAATACAACGCAATTCTCCGGCACTTAAAGCCGGTTTGAGCAAATTGGAAGCATCCATCGTGCCGCCGGAAACTGAGCCTGCTCCGATAATCGTGTGAATTTCATCAATGAACAATATGGAATGAGGAATGCTTTTGACATGTTGAATGACTTTTTTCATACGTTTTTCAAAGTCACCACGATACTTGGTTCCTGCTAGCAAATTGCCTAAATCAAGAGAAAACACAACTGCATCCTGCATCAGTTCCGGAATTTCTTTATCGACAATGCGTTTCGCCAAACCGGCGGCTATTGCAGTTTTACCAACACCGGGTTCACCAACCAATAATGGATTGTTTTTGCTTCTGCGTAGCAGAATCTGAATGGTTCTTTCCAATTCTTTGTGACGACCAATCAGCGGATCAATCTGACCGGCAAGTGCTTTTTCATTCAAATTGACCAAATATTGTTCAATTTGGTCTTTTTCCTTTTCTGAGTTGCCATCTCTGTCAAAATCTTCATCACCATCTTGTTCATCAATCGACATTAAATCCGAATGAGAAACAAAACTAACAACATCAAAGCGGTCGATACCTTGTTTTGCCAACAGAAAGACTACATAGCTTTCGTTGTCATCAAAAAAA
>JAGRJO010000228.1 GCA_020442725.1 Lysobacterales bacterium | reverse complement strand
CTATTGGAATCATCGGACATAAAGTTGGAATGACTAGAGTTTTTAATGAAGACGGAAACTCTACTCCTGTAACAGTAATTAGCGTATCAGACAACACAGTTTCACAAGTAAAAACAGTTGAAACTGACGGTTATAATGCAATTCAAATTTCAACAGGCACAATTAAATCATCAAAAGTAAGCAAACCTCAAGCTGGACACTATGCGAAAGCAGGTGTTGAAGCTGGTTGTTTTGTCATGGAATTCAGAACAGACGATTCTTTTGAAGTTGGTGCTAAGTTGGATATTGCCATGTTTGAAGCGGGTCAAGCTGTTGATGTTAGCGGAAGATCTAAAGGTAAAGGCTTTCAAGGTCCAATCAAACGCTATAACTTCAGAACTCAAGATGCTACACATGGTAACTCAGTTTCACATAGAGCGCCAGGTTCAATCGGACAATGCCAAACTCCAGGTCGAGTTTTCAAAGGTAAAAAAATGGCCGGTCACATGGGTGACAGAAATGTTACTACACAAAACCTTGAAATAGTTAGAGTGGATTCTGAAAAAGGATTGATTCTGATTAAAGGTGCTGTACCCGGTGCGAAACAGTCACGTGTAATTATTAAACCGGCTGTGAAAGCATAAGGAGAGTATGATGGAAATTAAAGTAGCGGGCAAAAAATCAAAAATTGAAGTATCTGATGAAGTTTTTAACAGAGACTTTTCAGAAGCACTGGTTCATCAAGTCGTCACTGCTTATCTAGCAGGCGGTAGAGCCGGTACAAAAGCTCAAAAAAGTCGCTCTGATGTGAGTGGTGGTGGTAAGAAACCTTTTAAACAAAAAGGTACCGGTCGTGCGCGTGCGGGAACAATCCGCAGCCCGATTTGGGTTGGTGGTGGTAAAACATTTGCTGCGACACCGCGCGATCATTCACAAAAAGTGAATAAAAAAATGTATAGAGCCGGTATGAAATCAATTCTTTCTGAATTGACTCGTACAGAACGTCTGGTCTTTGTTAATAGTATTGATATCAAAGACGCAAAAACAAAAGATGCAGTTAAATTTTTAGCAAAACACGATATGAAAAGCGGAACAATCGTTGTTGACGAGCTAGACAGTAATGTTTTATTGGCAACAAGAAATATTCCGAATGTTTATGTGACTGATGTCAAATCATTAGATCCTGTCTCACTTGTTTCATCTGAGAAGGTTGTTATGACAATGGCTGCAGCAGAAAAAGTTCAGGAGTGGTTAGCATGAGTTTAAATAATGTTTACAATACTTTGTTGTCACCAGTTATCTCAGAAAAGAGTAACAGGGTTGGTGAACAATCAAACCAATATGTATTTAAAGTAGCCGTGTCTTCAAATAAAACTGATGTTAAAACAGCAGTCGAAAAACTTTTTGAAGTAAAAGTTGAAGATGTGAAAATCCTGAAGGTTAAAGGAAAAACTAAATCCTTTAGAGGTAAGCCTGGAAAAAGACCAGACTGGAAAAAGGCTTATGTAAGAGTGCAACAAGGTCAAATGATTGACTTTGGTGTGGCAGAATAATCTGGAGTAGATAATGGCAATTGTAGTATTAAAACCAACTTCACCGGGGCGCAGAAACTCAGCAAAAGTTCTGAGAAAAGGCCTGCACAAAGGAAGCCCATACGAAGCTCTGGTTGAGAAAAAATCGAAAACAGGCGGAAGAAATAATTTCGGACGTATAACCACACGTCACAAAGGTGGTGGTCATAAACAGCGTTATAGAATTATTGACTTCAAACGTACTAAAGAATCTATCAGTGCAAAAGTTGAAAGAATCGAATATGATCCGAATCGCACTGCGTACATTGCTTTGATTTGTTATGAAGACGGACAAAGAAGTTACATTATTGCTCCTAAAGGTTTAGAAGCTGGTATGAGCGTCGTTTCAGGAAACAATGCTCCGATTAAATTGGGTAATACACTACCGTTGAGCAATATTCCATTGGGTTCAGTAGTTCATTGTATTGAAATGAAACCGGGTAAAGGTGCGCAATTAGCAAGAAGTGCTGGAACAAGTGCGCAATTAGTTGCTCGTGCCGGTACTTATGCAACATTAAGATTGCGTTCCGGTGAGATGCGTAAAGTTCCTGTTAGTTGCAGAGCAACTTTGGGTGAAGTTTCAAATGGTGAGCACAACCTAGAGAAAATCGGTAAAGCCGGTGCAAGTCGTTGGAGAGGTGTAAGACCTACGGTTCGCGGTGTTGCCATGAACCCGGTAGACCATCCACACGGCGGTGGTGAAGGAAGAACCTCTGGTGGTCGTCATCCTGTAACTCCATGGGGTGTTAAGACTAAAGGTTATAAGACTAGAAAGAATAAACGTACAGATCAATATATTGTGCGTCGTAGAAATAAAAAATAGGTAAGCAGATATGCCACGTTCTTTAAAAAAAGGTCCTCACGTTGACCATCATTTAATGAAAAAAGTTCTCAAGGCAATTGATGAGAACAGTAAGCGTCCGATTCAAACATGGTCAAGAAGATCTATGATACTGCCTGAAATGGTAGGCTTGACAATTGCAGTTCATAACGGCAAACAACATGTTCCTGTATTGGTAACTGAAGAGATGGTAGGTCATAAGTTAGGTGAGTTTTCACCAACTCGTACCTTCAAAGGTCATGCGGCTGATAAAAAAGCTAAGAAGAGATAGGTGATGATGATGGAAGTTACAGCAAAACATATGAGAGCAGCAATTTCAGCACAAAAAGTGCGTTTGATTGCTAATCAAATCAGAGGTATGCAAGTTGAAGAAGCTGAAAAATTATTATCTTTTAGCCCTAAAAAAGCAGCTCATCTGGTGAAAAAAGTACTTATGTCAGCAGTTGCTAACGCTGAACATAATGAAGGTCTGGATGTTGATGATCTGTTTGTCAGTACCATCATGGTTGATGAAGGCCCGACTTTAAAACGTGGTAGAGCACGTGCTAAAGGACGAGGAACCAGAATATTAAAAAGAACTAGCCACATCACAGTGAAAGTGGCTGAAGCATCGTAAGGGTAGAGTTATGGGTCAAAAAGTACATCCAATAGGAATTAGGCTGGGTATTTCAAAACCTTGGAATGCACGTTGGTATGCTGAACAAGGTGATTTTTCAGATCAACTGATTAAAGATATCAAAGTAAGAAAATACCTGAGAAAAGAACTTGCAAATGCTTCGGTTAAAAAAATTGAAATTGAAAGAACAAAAAAAAATGCTCGTATTACAATTCATACAGCCAGACCGGGT
>JAGRJO010000227.1 GCA_020442725.1 Lysobacterales bacterium | reverse complement strand
CGGAACTTCATCCAGGTCTGCTATTCGATAACCAATTCCGTGACGTGTGTGTATCAATGGTTTTTCAAAAGGTTTGTCTATTATCGCTCTAAGTCCATGAATATGAACTCTGAGCGAATCACTATCAGGCATTTCTTCACCCCAAACTTTTAGTTCAAGCTCGTGACGTGGAACAACCCACGGTGATGCTTCCATTAAATGTTTCAATAGCTTCAACCCGGTCGGATTCATTTCAATAGGGTTTCCTGCTCTCTTAACAATAAAAGTATTTGTATCATATTCCAAATCGCCCACCTGTAATACTTTTTTAGAGTTGTTATTCCTGCGATTGGCAAGAACCGTAACTCTTGCTTCAAGTTCTTGCAACGCAAAAGGTTTAACCATGTAATCATCGGCTCCTGAGTCAAACCCCTGAAGTTTTTGTTCGAGTGTGTCTCTGGCTGTGAGCATAAGCACCGGAGTGTTTTTATCGGTATCATGGCGTAATTTTTTGCAAATTTCCAGTCCATCCATACCTGGTAACATTAAATCCAAAATAATAACATCGAAATCATGAGTGACTGCAAAATGTAAACCGGTGATTCCATCTGCCGCGTAATCTAAAATATGACCTTTGTCTTCAAAATAATCTACGATATTGGCAGCGATGTCGGTATTGTCTTCAATTACTAAAATTTTCATTATTTCTCCAAAGGGGTTTTGTTTAAAGTAGTCAAAATTAAGTTTGATTTCTCTAAATTGTAAACCAACGGTCTCTTACATCGTCCATTTACTCGAAGCAAAAAAAACCCAAGATAAGTTCTCACAAATCTTGGGCTAAAAGTAGATGCTGTTTCTCGTAATCCTAAAGTAGGTCGCAATGCACCCTTATCTAACTTAACTCTGGGTGTCATTGTACTAACATTTATGTTATGGTTTCGTTAAGATTTATTAAGAGTTTTGTTAAATTTTTAAATTCCAGCAAACTTTTACGGTTTTATTAACAAATTCTCCGTTTTTCTATAGAATACACTTGCTACAAAATTAGAACAAAAATGCTACGATTCACAATAATATTTATAGTTTTAGTTCTGGTGATGTTTTCACTGGAGTTAATGGAACCCATCAGACAAGCTGTCATTTTGCCCTTTACCGGCTTTTTAGCCACATTTAGTGCAGTCATCATGCAATTCTTTGACTCAAATGTCGTTTCCAATGCAGATGTAATCATGAATAGAGAAAATAGTTCTCATGCTGTCAGAATCGCAGCCGGTTGTAATGGAGTAGAGGCCGTGATTGTTCTCTTTGCAGCAATATTTGCTTTCCCTTCCAGTTTTAAGCACAAACTGATAGGATTTGTTCTCGGCTTTTTTGCGATACAGTTTGTCAATGTTATCCGAATTATTTCACTTTTTTATTTGTTAGCATGGGATAAAACCTGGTTTGACTGGTTTCATTTGTATCTTTGGCAGGCTTTGATTATTCTGGATGCTTTGATTGTTTGGTTGCTTTGGCTAAGATTTCTGCCGAAGAAAAATACTGAGAACTTGAATGATAATGCTACAGTTTAATCTTTCGGGTTATTACTTGCCAAAACATCACCCAGTCACCAATGAAACTGTATAACGGATAAGTGAAGGTTGCCGGAACATTTTTTTCAAAGAAGAAATGTCCTACCCAAGCAAAACCATATCCAATAACAGGAGCAAGCAGTAACAATAGATACTGCTTGCTGAATATGACATAAACAATTAATGCAACGACCAAAGTAGAACCAATAACATGGAGCAAACGACATGTTTTATTGCTGTGTTCTCCCAAGTAAAACGGGTAAAATTCCTTAAAGCTGTGATATTTTTTTTCACTCATGGCAATTATTTTACCACTTTGAGAAAGCCTTTGTCATTTGGAGATTTCTTTTCCTTAGATGTTGTATCAGGTTTAGGAGGTTCAGGGGTGTTGTCATCATCTTCACCAAACATCATTCCTTGTCCGTTTTCACGCGCATAAATTGCCAAAACACTATTCATAGGAATGAACAGATTGTGACTCACACCCGAGAATCGGGCATCAAACAAAACACCTTCGTTAGCAAGCTCAAGATTATTGGTCGCACCGTAGGATACATTTAATACGACTTTTCCATCCTCATCAATCCCTGATGGAATCATCACATCTTCGCCCTTAGCATTCACCAAAATTAAAGGTGTGCACTCATTATCACTAATCCATTCGTGCAATGCTCTAAGAATGTATGGTTTTGAAGAATTCATCAGCTCACAGCTTTAGAAATCAAAACGCATTTCACGTTCTTGTTCTGAAACACTCTGTTTAAATGCTTCTTTTCGGAAAATCATATGAGCATAAGTTCGGATGGGTTTTGGTAAATCTTCCCAATCGACACCATAATATTCCAAACGCCACAAAAATGGTGCAAGGCAAGTATCAACTAGCGTCATATCATCACTCAGGAAAAATTTTGATTGGGAAAACAAATCAACGGAGGCATTCAATTTAGCAGTTAATTCATCAATCGCTTTTTGTTTTTCGTCAGGGGAACCACTTTCCAATCTTGGAATATAGGTTAACCAATCTTTTTCAATGCGGTATGTGTATAATCTCAGCTTCGCTCTAGTAACAGGGTCCGGTGGCATCAAAGGGGGATGCGGATAACGTTCATCCAAATACTCAGTAATAACTGTTGTGCCATATAACGCCAAATCTCTGTCAACTATCGTTGGAGTTGAGTGATAAGGATTGATATGAATTAAATCTTCAGGGGGATCAAGGGGATCAACTTCAATAATGTCAACACTACTGATATTTTTAGTTTTTAATAAAAAACGGATTCTGTGACTATCATACGAGTCAGAAACTGAATACACAGAAATTAATGAACGGCCACGCGCAGGAATTATCACGTTAAAATCTCCAAAATGTTATAATAATTCGAATTTATTTCTTTGCCAAATTTGACAAAGTGGCGGATTATAACATTTTTTAATTTAAAAAAGCAAAATTCGGGCAATCACCAGCATTGCCCAACAATGAATGTTTGTTTTATTTTCAGTAAGTTAATTGCAAACCAAGACTTTTTCAACTTCTACTATTTTGCTAATCAAAGCCATTTTCAAAGATTAAATCTGTCGATGGATTACACGTCACCTCAATCTCTGCATCAGAGCCTTGCAGTTGTCCAACTCCGAGATTGACAAAACATTCCTGAATGGGCGAACTCGGTTGAGAAAGAATAGTAACATTATAGTTGGACTCA
>JAGRJO010000226.1 GCA_020442725.1 Lysobacterales bacterium | reverse complement strand
ATACTTCTCCCAATTGAAAAATATGCCCGACTTCAATTCCTCTCGCAATTTCGATAGTGCCTTTTCCATCCGGACTTGGATCACCAACCTGAATATTACGTAAATCTTCAACTTGATTGAATTTCGCATCTCTATCCCAGTTTACACCAGTGAGGTGTTTGCCATCCTCATTTGCTCCGGTCACAAAATCACTCATCACAGCTACTGCTCGATCAACAATGATTTGGCAGTTTAAACCTTTAACTCCAATGGAACCGGCATCACAACCGGCAATAGCCCGAATGGATTTGTCATCCAACATTGTTAACGGAGAAGATACTTGGGGAAGATTGGATGCTTTGACTTCATTGAGATCATGATCGCCACGAATAACCAAAGCCAAAGGTCCGTCAACACCTTCAACCAACAGTGTTTTTACCAGTTTTTCAGGTGAAACATTTAAAAACTCAGAAACTTCAGTAATAGATTTTTTGTTTGGTGTATCGACCGTTTTTAATTCTTCTTGAGGTTTTTGACGCTCGGTTGTTGGAGGTAAAACCTCACATTTTTCAATATTGGCGGCATAATCACTTTCAGTCGAATACGCTATCGCATCTTCACCCGAATCGGCCAGTACATGGAACTCATGAGAACCGGTTCCACCAATTTCTCCGGAGTCGGCTTCGACAGGGCGATATTTCAGGCCAATTCGTTCAAAAATATTGCAATACGCCTGATGAATTATGGCATAAGTGTTTTTTAAACAATCCGTAGAAAGGTGGAACGAATAAGCATCTTTCATCAAAAACTCACGAGCACGCATGACTCCAAATCGAGGACGAATCTCATCTCTGAATTTTGTTTGAATTTGATAAAAAGTGACGGGCAATTGTTTGTATGATTTGATTTCCTTGCGAGCAAAATCAGTAATGACTTCTTCATGAGTCGGCCCAAAACAAAAATCTCTTTCCGCTCTGTCCTTTATTTTTAAAAGTAAGCCACCGTACTTATCCCAACGTCCGGTTTCCTGCCATAATCCGGCCGGTTGAATTGATGGCATCAGCATTTCCAGGCAACCGGCTTTGTCCATTTCTTCACGAACTATTTTTTCAATTTTTCTTAAAACTCGCAAACCTAAAGGAGTCCAACTGTACAATCCTGAGCCCAAACGGTTCAGCATTCCGGTACGGATCATAAGTTTATGACTTACGATTTCTGCATCAGCCGGTGTTTCTTTTCGGGTTTGTAAATGAAATTGTGTTGCTCTCAAAACTCTCGTTCCCTTTGAAAAAGGGATATGATAACGTAATGTCCGTTTATTGAATAGCTATTTCCCCTAACTGTATGGATTTCCTAAGTGTTGGAAATAAATAACACAAATTTCTTTAATAAATAATATCTCCACAATAAGCACTATAGGCTTGTATTGTCATTTCTTCAACAGTGGAGTCTGGCTTCATTGTCACTAATACACCATCATTTTCAGTAACTTGTTCAGTACCCAAATCAACTAGTCCTGGATCATCACCAATTTCCATAAAACCCTGACCATGTGTTATTTTATAAACCTGATTTGTGACAGAGTTATTAAAGTCCACTCCATTACCAATTGAACTCATAACTTCCCATGTTGGAATGGTTAGTCCATTTTCATCAAGTTCATATATCAGCTCATCATTTTCATTAATAGTTTTTTTGTATGTAAAGTCTGCGGCAAAAAGATTCAGTTTTCCATCTCTGCGATAGGTATATTGGACGCGCCCTTCACTTTTTTCACCGGCTGTCTCTAAAAATTGCCCATTAATATTACAAGTATCTTCACGAGACTGTTGTCTGGGAATTAATGAGTTTAGAGTTATAGACTTTATAATTTCTCTGTATGGATTGGTATCAAAATAATTTTCATCATATTGATTACCTGCATTTTCAACCAACCAAGGTTTAACATTATCTGAGAAGTCAAAATCAAACCGTAATTGATTATCAACCAATTCACCATTTTCATCCCTTACCCTGTATTTTGTGAGTTTACCTATGGCTTGCGTTGGTTTCCCATTTTCTGATAAATCACCGGTTGGCATGTAAACAGGAACGGAATAACTATCGCTCTCTAAGGGAACTTGGCCGGTAGCTATTAACCAAAAAGGCGTACCATCCGGTTTATTTGTGAAAATAGCATCAAAAGCGAGCAATGGATTATTCTGATTGGCATTGTTTATTAATGTTGTTGATAGAATTCCTTGTCGTGGAATTTCAGATGATGCCCAAACATTTTTACTAAAAATGGTGGGAAAATCTGGATTTTCTTCAACAGCGGATGGTTTTGCATTTAAATAGTAGACGTCTTGGCCCCCATTAAATGTTGCTGTGTAAGCGATATGTGCTCCCAAGTTATCCGAGTCCATATCAATATAATCACCCATTTTTCGCTGAACTGGATAGCCGAGCAAATGATTAAAGAAAGGACTGATGGCTTGTTCTTTAGCAAATGTCATCCCTGCATCATATGAATAAGTATAATACAGACTTGAGGTGCTACTACTACCAACAGAACCATCACGGTTTCTGGTATCGTTCCATATCACATCAATTCTACCATTAGGTGCAACTGACATCGTTCCCAACCACTGCCAGTTTCCGGAATCATCGGTATTTATTCTTCTGGGTTCTGAAAAAGTAAGACCGCCATCGGTGCTTCTGACAAACATAATATCCAACGGATCATCAGGATCGGCTGAATTGATTGAGCCAAGAACATAGACATTATTTTCTGAGGTCCTGTTAGACTTGTCCAGATTGACATTGAGTTGTCCATCAAGCCCAACTTGATTAACTATTCCCCCGATTCTTACATATCCCCCCATTTCAACTTTAGTGATTTGGTGAAATAATGGCACTCGCTGTTCTGGATTTGCTGATTTTGTCAGATAAAAGTTTCCTAAGCTATCACCATAACCTTCAATACCAATGACGTAAAAATTCTGGTCGTTGCCAAAATCAACTGTTCCAAAAATCGGGTTACGCGGAATTGTTACCGGATAGGTAAAAGCATTTGAGCCATAGATCAGGTTGTTATATGTTCGGGGAGCGTAACTGTTACCAGCAACATTCCAGGCTGCATAAATATTACCTCTTCCCGATCCATTCGTTTTATCAATGGTAAACCATGACTTATCTCCTCCATAGGCATTCAGTTTGTTTGTCCATGTTCTTCCGCCATTCACTGACATCCATTGATCAACATTGAAAATATTGTTCACAACCTTTAAACTTTGATA
>JAGRJO010000225.1 GCA_020442725.1 Lysobacterales bacterium | reverse complement strand
TGCCTGGCAAGATTCCAAAGTCCACTTACCACTTCATAGCACATTAAATAGTGAGTGGTTTGGACACCCTGAAGCAGGTGTTGATATGCAGTTTAACTTCGCCCAACTGGTCGCACATGCTGCTAAAACCAGACCTTTAGCCGCCGGAGCAATAATTGGTTCAGGAACGATTGCCAATGAAGATGAATCATTAGGTTCATCCTGTTTGGCTGAAAAGCGTGTTCTGGAAATCATCAATGACGGAAAGGCGACAACTCCTTTTATGAGTTTTGGCGATGACATTGAAATTAAGATGCTGGACAAAGATGGCAACAATATTTTTGGAACCATTCATAATACAATTGTAAAAGGATAAAACGAAACTTTTTGATTTAAGCCACGATTTAACTCTTATTCGTGGCTTTTTTTGTGTCTGATTTTAATATTATCCGAGTAATGTTCAATTTCAATAGGATTGTTACAATGAGGACAATTTAGTTCTGTGATTTTGAGTTGGAGCCTTTCTAAATCCCATATGATATTTTTAACATATTGAGCCGGAATACCCAAATCATGAGCCAGAATGCGTAGTTTTTTTTGTTCGTTTTTATCCAGAATACCATCAGATAAAAAACTGATAGCCTTATTTCGAAATAACTCTTTTCTTCTTTGAATTTCCTTTGTAAATCCGGCTGCGAGAATACCTGCCGGTAGTGCAGCCATGCCAATACCTGAAATCAGAATAACGATACCAAATATCCTTCCGGCTATGGTTATTGGAACAACATCTCCATACCCAACAGTAGTTAGTGTCACGGTTGCCCACCAGATTGCACGTGGTATTGTGCCAAAGTTCATAGGTTGTTCTTCACCTTCAACTAAATGCATCCCTGTTGCAGCTATAATAATTAATATACTTAAAACAAAAAATGCTGAAAATATATTTGCACTTTCATTCTTTAGAACTGAAGTCAGTAGATTCATAGAGCGTGAATAACGGGTTAACTTAAAAACCCGAACCAACCGTAACCCTCTTAAAATCATAAAATCACGATACACAATAATACCAAACCAAACGGGTAATACTGCAAGTAGATCAATAATAGCCATTGGAGTCAGCATGTATCGGACTCTCCCTTTTATTCCTTTAAAATCCCTGCTTTCCACACTTGACCAAACCCGTAAAATATATTCTATGGTAAAAATTATTAAACTAATAATTTCAAGAGTTTTGAAAAATAAAAAATATTTTTTGTACAATTCAGCATCACTTTCTAGAATAACTGCAATCACAGTCAGCAAAATTAAAATCATTAATAAATAATGAACAAACTCTGCAAACCCGGAGTGAGACTCACGCTCAAGAACCATGAATGTTTTTTTTCTGAAGGTGTGTTTATTTTTTCGCATGAGCTTTATTGCTAAAGATTCCCGAAATAAATACCAAACCGAGGATTAAAATAGGCACAGTTAATATCTGTCCCATTGTCATCCAGTCAAACAGAATATAACCTCGGTTTTCATCAGGCTCTCGGAAAAATTCAACGATAAACCTAGAAATTCCATAACATATCAAAAATGTGCCGGTAACAACACCTTGTCTTTTAACCATTCTGGCAACAACCCAAACAATGATAAAAGTGATTAAACCTTCAGAAAATGCTTCATATAACGGAGACGGATGCCGTGCAAATTCATTTAAAACTCCTTGAGAATTGAGTTGATGCAATTCCTCAATATTTGCATTACCATAAGAAAAAGGTAGGGAATCCGGAAAAATCATTCCCCAAGGTTTGTCTGTTAATCGCCCCCAAAGTTCACCATTGATAAAATTACCAACCCTGACCGAACCAATTCCTAAGGCACATAAAGGAGCAATGAAATCTGAAATCTCAACAAATTTCTTTCCCGTTTTGCGGTGGAAATAATAAATGGCAACAATCACTCCAAGTAATCCACCATGAAATGACATTCCGCCATCCTGAACTTTGAATGGTAAAAACGGATCATCCAAAATTGAGGTGTCGTTATAAAAAAGAACCCAACCAATACGACCACCAAAAATAACTCCCAAGGCCCCGTAAAACAAAAAGTCTGAAACCTGCTCCTTTGTCCATGAAGTTTGGTACTTTTTAACCTGATAATTCCCTAAAATTATGAATAAAGCAAAACCAATCAGATATGTCACAGCGTACCAATGGATTTTAATTATTTTTAAGTCCAGAAATACAGGATCAAAATCGACTAAATAATGCATAAATAAGGTCTGGTTAAAATTTTATTTTACCCTGAAAATATTATCTTGTACAAACATTGCCTGAATTTGCATCAGATTGCCTCACTCGACCGGAATTATTTATTATCAAGTTTTTTGCATAGTCAATGCCTCGATCATCACAAAACGTAATTGTGACATTAGTCCCAGGTGAGAAACGGGTTCCTTCATATCTGATTTTTGAGCGGTAAACCGATGAAGTTGCTGAAATTTGTGTTTTCATGGGATTTTCAAATCGCAGTATCTCATCAGTTGCATCCAGTTCTCGGTTTCTATTCTCATCAATAAAAACAATCCAACCGTTATGCCAGTTGGAGTCAGCATCACAAGATTCCCCCGAAATACTTGGGCAAACAACTGTATATTTTTGTGAGTTGATTGCGTAACTTCGGGCAAAAGTCATTGATGTGGTTAAACGACTCCTTTCCGTATCCAAATAATTATTCAGCATAAAACCGGAGAAATTTGGCAGACCATAACCCAATAAAATTGCCATAACAGATAGTGTTACCATCAACTCAACCAAAGAGAAACCACTTACTTTTTTCATAAAAATACCTATATGTTTTGAATGTGTAAATGATAGTTTTTAGGGAAATAATTCAAATAGGAAACTCCCTTTGCTTTCGTAGGAATTGGCTTTGAATGTTGTAGGAAAATTCGTATTTTCGTTGTAGAATGATATTGAGTTCTAAGAGGTATTTTGCGAATAAATCATGATTTAGCAATTTTAGCGGTAATTTGGTTCAGTGTTTTTATTGCTTCTTACATGGCTGATAAGACACGATTAACGCCGGTTCTTTGGTACTTATTTTGGGGCTCTTTATGGTGAATTTAGGGATAGTCCCAGAGCAAATGCCTGAATTCATTCATAATTTCTCTGAGTTAGGGATTATCATTATCATGTTTGCTTTAGGATTTGAAGAGAACACTGTGTAATGGTCAAGTTTTTCCGGACACATTTTTAGGCTGCTTTTTTAATTCGTTATATTTTTTGTTTGGTGTTGTGT
>JAGRJO010000224.1 GCA_020442725.1 Lysobacterales bacterium | reverse complement strand
CATCCGTCGAATAAAATGTTATCCACAATGGATAGGCTGCATTGGTATCACTGGCATCAATGGAGGCAGTTATATCCAAAATATAGGTCATCAAAAATTCATCATAGGATGTCTGATAATCAAGTATTTCAACTGTATTCATCAGCAAATTAGCACCAGTATCAGCATCGTCAGCATCATTAGGATTTTGACCATCATTGGTAAAAGAATTATCACGAATAATTTCGATAGCCTGGTTTTTGTTCCCATACATGCTATTTCGTTCGATATGATTATTTGCCGCTGAAGCGCCGGTCAGCATAACTCCATTATCATTATAGGCTATAGTATTTGCAAACAATGGCGAATCAGGATTACCCACTTCGATATTAGTACCATTGACAATTTCAATTCCTCCATAGGTATTACCAATTCTTTCAGTTCCTGTCACATCTGTGCCAATATAGTTTCCTCGTATTACGAGATTATCCATGCTATCAATATAAATCCCTGTTCCGTTTGCTGAAATTACATTTGGACTAATAGTATTACTCCCACTGACAGCACCAATCCAATTATTGTTTGCAACACCTCCAAAAAATGACACTCCTGTATATATATTTCCGGCGGATGTTACACCATCTTTAAAAGTTCCTATGAAATTTCCAACAATAGAATTCGAGTGCGGCTCGTTAAATTCCGGATTACAGGAAAATCCTCCATAAAACTGAATACCATCCACTTGATGTCCGGAAATTAGATTTCCTTTGCTTGCTGATGTTCCTCCAATAATATTATTAGTGGCTGTACAACCCAAAACAATTCCATTGGAATTATTATTTAAAGCAACTTGCATTCCAGTTTCGTCTGTTCCGATGAAGTTACATTCAATCGTATTATTACTACTGTTTATAATTGCAAGATTATTAAAAAATCCTCGGATATTCAATCCACTAATCGTCGAGCCACTAGAACCGGATTCTAACCGCAAGCCAATATCTACACCATCGCCTTGGATTACTACATGATAGTTTGAACGAGAAGGAATATCCATACCACATAGTGAACTATTTCCAAGCTGAGTCAAACCATTTATTGCAACCTGTGAAGTGATATCAGGTAACCGACTTGTTGCTGTATTTATATTGATAGTACATATATTATTGACATCACAACCATTTGTAATATTGAAAGAGATTAATGATCCAGTCGTATTATTAGCTTCTTGAATCGCTGCTCTGAGCGTACATTCCGGTTGGCCTCCTATTGTTGCCCCTGTACTACAACTGCCATTAAGCACAGAATCCGGACTATCACCGGTCGAATTCACAATAAAATTACTTCCGGCAAAGACTAAATTTGAAATTAATAAAAAAAAAAGTGACAGTCGTTTCATAGCTTCTCTCTTTGGATTGGTTATTATTAGAGTTAGAGAATAAATATACATGAAATACATTTTCAATGCATTATATATTTACTACTTTTAAAATTAGAGGCTAGCTAGTCTTGTTTTTCTAAAAATGACTGATGAGCCAACCGCCCGACAGTAATCGCATTAATCAGCCAAATAATACTGAATATCACACCAAAAACAGCAAAGACTCGTAAACTCTTAGTGAAATAACCTACGGCATTAATAAAAACAACCTGAGTAAACACATCACCACCACGATAAATCACAGTATCCATAAAGTTTTTGAACTTGTATTTGATGTTTTTATCCAAGCCAGTAAAAAGCCAGTCTGTCGGAGGCTTCATCAAACCATAAGCTCCGCTTCTTTGAAGTATTATTCCTGCTAACACAATTTGTAAAACCGGAACCGCACCAAAAACTATGAATGCGAAAATCATTATGGTCGGATAAATACCGAGAATTTTATAAATTTTAATTTTCTGTAATAAAAACGGCGTTAATATCAACTGGAAAAATAAAGTCAACATATTGGTAAATGTATTTACATTGGCAAAAATAGCCGTTTGCGTATCTTTATCAGCATAATTTTGGCGAATGTATTCCCCTTGTAAGGTATAGAAAATTCCACCAATCAAAACTGCCATGACAGTCATAATTGCCATTTGAGTCAATAGCTTAGAACTAAATGTTAATTTCAATCCTTCTAGCGGACTTCCTCCCAAAGGAGCTTCTTTATTGACAGTTGATTCATTGGCGTATTTTCGGATTTTAATCACAATCAAAATACAAACAATCAAAAATCCGGCTGATACCAGCATCATGTTGATAGTGCCTATTCTTTCCACAAGAACTGAGGTGATAATTCCTCCACTAATTCCTCCGGTACTGCCACCGGCGGCAATCACTCCGAATAGCCTTTTACCCTGCTCCTTGTTATAAACATCGGCCATAAAACTCCAAAACACAGAGACAACGAACAAGTTGAACACGCTGACAAATACAAAATAGACTTTTGCCAATGTGATATTTTCCGTACCAAATTTCTGAAATGTCGCCCAAAATATAATCATCAGAACGGTGAAAAAACCGTAAATAATCGGAATGAACTGCTTTCTCGAATATTTAGAAACGATCTTTCCATAAACAGGTTGCAATAACAGCATGACAATGAATGTTGCCGAAAACAATACATCATAGATTTCACGCCCACCGGCAGTAACACCCATCGTTTCGCGAATCGGTCGAACCACAAAATAACTGGTAAGAAGGAAATAAAAGTACAAAAACGACCAGATTAATGGAGCCCACTCCTCTTTTTTAACCTGAGATTTGAAATAATTGGCAATATTATTGATTGACATATTGATAATGCACCCTCGAAGTTATCTGACATAGTAGCACATAAGGAATGGTATTGGCATTTTCTGCGACGATTTCAATCGGTAAAGAAGCTGTATCTTCATCACCCCAAATCAAAACCGAATCACCAATTTTGACATCTTTCATTTCACTGATATCAATCGCCATCATATCCATAGACACACGACCGACAATTGGAGCTTTTTGGTTATTGATTTTAACATAAGCTGATTTTGACAACGACCATGGGTATCCATCACCATAACCAATTCCGATGATTGCCACTTTCATATCGAATTCGGCAATATAGGTTTGTGAATAACCGATACTCTCGCCGGATTTGATGTCTTTAACAGCAATAACATTGGTTTGTAATCTCATTACCGGCTTTAAATCGTAATCCTCTGCCATGGTTGTCTCAATCGGTGAGACGCCAAACAATGCCAATCCGACTCTGCACCATTCATCTTTTAAATGATTACCATGTAATAAAGCGGAAGAGTTCGATAAGGATAATTGCTG
>JAGRJO010000223.1 GCA_020442725.1 Lysobacterales bacterium | reverse complement strand
GTTGAAGCAAGCATGGAGTGAAATAGACAGTGAAACTCATATTCATGATTTTCCGGCATTACATTCACTCGGTGATTTATTGTTAAAAACAGGTTTTACTCAAGTTGTCGTCAATGCCGAAGTAATCACTTTAACTTATGATAATCTTCGTTCTCTAATGAGCGATATTAAAGCCTCTGGAGGACAAAATGCGATGGAAAATCGTTCAAAAGGTCTTATGAGCAAAGAAAAACTTTATCAGCTCATTAAACTTTATGAGCAATTCCGTGAAGATGGTCGATTGCCCGCAAGTTACGAAATCATATACTTACGAGCAAAAAAGCCGGAACAAGTCATTAAAAAGGTTTAAAAATCACCAAATATAAAATTCCTAGCAGAGCAAAAACCGGCATTTCATTAAACCAGCGAAACCACACATGAGAGTGTATTTCATTATTGGTTTTGAAATTGTTGTGAATTTTAATACACCAAAAATGATAAGCAATTAACAAAGCCACTAAAGTCAGTTTGGCATGAAGCCAACCTTGTTTAAAATAAAAGCCACTAAACCCATTAGACATTTTATACAAAAACAAAGTCCCGGTAATTAAGACGAAAACTAATGTGAAGTTCATCATTTTTATCAGCCTGTGTTCCATCCCTGACAATAATTCATGATGAGCATTTTCTTTGTTGACTGCATGATTGACAAAAAGTCTGGGCAGATAGAAAATTCCTGCGAACCACGAAATTACAAAAAACAGATGAAAGATTTTTATCCAGAGCATTGAGATTGAGCTTAATTAAAATTACATTTTACCGTAAAAAAAGATTCAGACAACCACGCATTTATTAAAAGTCTTATTTCAACTAAATATTTAATACACTTAACCCAACAGTGTTATAATCGAAACAGCTTTATTTCAAGACAATTATGGGCATTAAACTACCACAATACACTATTGAAGAGTATAAAAAACAACCTTCTTTTCTGTTGAAGATGGCAATTCCTATTTTTGTTATTGTGAGTTTTTTTGCCGGATACTTCATTAATGCGTATCTATCAGAACACTCAGTTTCAACTTTAAGTGAGAGGAATATTACCCTCGAAGAAAATATCAGTAAAAAAGATGATAAGATTACACAGTTAGAAACCCAAATTCAGCACTTGATAACCGAACAGCAGGTCAAACAAGAAGCTCTGATTAAATTGCAAATGGACTACAAAGCAGCCATTAATGAGCATAACAGTTTGAAATCTGATATCAATTTCTACGAAAGACTATTGAGCCCTAATGAAGAAAACAAAGGCTTGAGAGTTTTCGAGTCTTCAATCACTGCAATATCCCAAGATTCTTATAGATATAAACTCACACTCGTACAAAAGCTCGAAAGAGCAAATATTGTTTCCGGGAAAGTGGAAATAATGTTAAATGGAACAAAAGATGGAAAGTCAGAAAGTATAAATGTTACAGAGAATCAGGATTCAGGGTTTAGTTTTAAGTATTTTAACCATCTAAACTTCACAATTTCGCTTCCGTCAGGTTTTAATGCGCAGGAACTGGTAGTAAAATTATTTCCCCAAAAATCCAAAACAGTCGAATATAAAGTTGACTGGAACACATTGATAAATTCAGGAGCAAAATAATGTTTAATAGTAAAGAAGCAGTTTCATCAAGCAACGCTTCATCTAAATCTTCATCGAAACTCGATACCTTGCTGGGTAAAAACACCCAGATAAATGGCGATATCAATTTTAATGGCATCTTACATTTGGATGGTTTCATTACCGGAAGTGTCAAAGGCTCTCAAACCGACGATCTTTTAACAATCAGTGAAAGTGGTACGATTGAAGGCAAAATTGAAGTTGCCAATGTTGTTGTCAATGGCAAAATCAAAGGTGATATTATCGCCACCGGAAAAATCGAAATTGCAGCAAAAGCGGATATACAAGGAAATATTTATTATCAAAATATCGAAATGGAAGCCGGATCAAAAATTAATGGTCAACTGATTTATCAGGACTCCAATAAAGCTCCTGACAACAAACCCAAGGAAGAAAAAAAGAAATAATTCAATGATTCTATCAGATTCAGCAGCGCAGAAAATTCGGGAGCTTATTCTCGAAGAGCAAAATCCTGATTTAAAACTTCGGGTTTATATCATTGGTGGTGGTTGTTCTGGTTTTCAGTATGGATTTGCATTTGAAGAGGAAACCGAGGAAGGAGACATGCTGTTCACAAATGATAGCATTACAATGATGGTGGATCCTATGAGTTATCCTTATTTATTGGGTTCAACAGTTAATTATATTGAAGACTTGCAAGGTTCCAGATTTGCAATTGAAAACCCCAATGCGAAAACAACTTGCGGTTGTGGAAGTTCTTTTTCGATTTAATGATTCAATGAAATTATGAATATGGCAAAGAAAAACATTTATTTCTCAAGTTATAAGCTCGATCGATTTTCACACCTGCGTGAACGAGCGGCTCAACTTGAGGAAATGAAAAAAACTCATGATGCTAAATATATTCCTGTTTACCATGGACGCCATATTTACATGGACAAACACTCCAGTTTTTATCGCCGCAGCAATCCGTTTGAATGTGAATCTGAATGTTTTCTCGGTATGGTTGGTGATCAAATGTGGTATTCATGCCCTTTGAACGACCAACAAGCTCATGCACTTGAAAAAGAGGTCGGTAAACAATTCTCTTCATTGAGGCGCTATGCTTTAAAACTGAATGACGAACTGGCTCATATTGCGTTGTACTCGCGAGGCTTGGATTTATGGCAAAGAAACAATAAGTTTTGCCCAAAATGCGGGACAAGAAACCAAATGACATGGTCCGGTCATAAATTACTTTGTGAAAACAATCACGAGCAATTCCCACATATCGAACCGGCAATTATTGTTTTGGTGACAAAAGGTGATAAGTGCTTGTTGGGTCGAAAAGCAGGATGGCCGACCAATGCATACTCAGTGTTAGCTGGGTTCGTTGAACCCGGTGAAACCATTGAGGAATCCGTCAAGAGAGAAATTCTGGAAGAGTCCAATATCAAAGTTCATAATATTCGCTATTATGGCTCTCAGCCTTGGCCATTCCCGGCGGCATTGATGCTGGCATTCACCGCTGAAGCAGAAAACGAAGATATTCGTGTTGATGATGAATTGGAAGATGTTCAGTGGTTTACCAGACAACAATTACAGGAAATGCTGAAAGAGGGTTATGTCACGATTGCTCCTCGCTATACCGTTGCTCACAATCTCATCGTTGGTTGGCTGGAAAGCAGTTAAATGCCGGAGTTACCTGAAGTCGAAACGACCGCCAATGGTATTAAACCTTGGTTG
>JAGRJO010000222.1 GCA_020442725.1 Lysobacterales bacterium | reverse complement strand
CAACTCGAGTTAATACTTCATAGGCGACATCCATCGCTTTGGGATTGGCGGTCATAGTATTTCCATAAACACCTTTGACATACATTTTAGAAGTTGCATCGGTCATTGCTAAAACCGACATTGGATAATGACCGGCATTGAGGGCTTTTGAATAGGTTTCCATATCCGGTGGATCAATTCCTTCAAATCCTGCATAATCCACGATAGATAAACATCCGTGGGCTCTCAATCCGGCTTGAATCGAATCCACAAGCAATAATGTACCATTATCCTTTGTCAATTGGCGTGCAGTCTCGTAAAACTCGCGAGTGATTGACATTCCAGGATTTCCTTCTCCCATGACCGGTTCCATGAATAAGGATTCGACAAATACATTTTCTTTTTCAGCTTTCTCAAAAGCTTTTTTCAATGCATCGTCATCATTAATTGGAACTGTAATCAGGTTGTCTCTTTCAGCAAAAGAAGCTAAATATTTTTTATAACCGGGTAAAGAAGAGTCCGAATACTGGGCAGGTCTGTCAGTACGACCATGAAAAGCGCCTTTTAAAGACATGATTTTAATTTTCTTTCCGGCATGACGACCGCCGGCCTCTGTTACTTTCTTGGCATTAATGTCAGAAATTCTGGCGGCAACAGTTACCGCTTCTGAGCCGGAATTCATACAGACAAACTTCTCAAAAGGACATTGACCTTGTGTGTGTCCCACTTCTTTCTTCAGAGCTCTGGTTAGCCTCATTTGTGGAATTGATGGCGTCATAATGTTTGCCATTACATGAGGTCGGCTCATTGTTTCCAATACAAAATCAGGAGCATGTCCTGCCCCTAACATACCATAACCGCCGTTGTCATGTAAAACAGCTCCTTTAAGTGTGACCAACCAAGGACCTTTTGCTGCGACAGAGACATATGGGTTGACAGCATCTTCTGAATAAAAATTAACGAAGTCACTTTGAACAAGTCTCATTTGTTCTCTTTCGCCCATGTCGATTAGGTCTGCAAACTCTTTTTTTATTTGTTCAAAACACTTAAAAGCTGAATTGATGGCTTTTTCTAAATTTTCGTCTGATTTTAAAAAGTCTGTAATAACCTCATCACTCAATCCATGTGTTAAAACATCCCCTTTCGTCTTTCGCATAATGTGCAACTTTTCTAATGCAGTCATGATATCCTCAAAGTCTTTATTCTTATAACAGCCGATATTTTAGCAGAATCTTGTCGAATTCAATATGGGCTGAGCGTAAACATTTTGAAATCTTACAGTATTTTTATACAGAATTTTTGTTCAGGAGTCAAAAGTAATGCTTTTCCGACACGATTTTGTTTGCTAAAATCAATTGTCAAATGGCATGAAAGTTGTGTTATTTGTGATAAAAATTAAAACAAATAGGGGAGAATTTTATGAATCTTAAAATCGCTTTAATCGGGGGAATCATATTTTATTTGGTTCAATTTCTTTTAGGAATGATAACCGGTCCGCTTCTACACGAAGGAATTCTAGATCCGTATTATCAGCAAACAGCAGCATTTTGGCGACCGGAATTGATGCAAGATCCACCGGATATGGCTGCATTGATGCCACGCTGGATTACCACAGGTGTTATTTTCGCAATCATTATTGCGGGAATCTATTCTATGGTCAGGTCGTCTTTTTCAGGCAGTGGCTTGTTGAAAGGAATTAAATATGGCGTGATGTTGACCGTTTTAATGGCTGGCTGGTCAGCTGCCTGGTCTGGTATTTTTAATTTGCCGGATGCGATTTGGTTATGGTGGACTGCTGAAAGCGTCTTGTATTTTGTGGTTGCCGGAGCCGTCTTAGGTTGGGTCTCCGCAAAGCTAGTACCAGAATCCTGATTAATTGCTTAATTTCAAGAAAAAGCAACTGTACGAAATGTGGTTGCTTTTTTATTTGTTAATCAATTTAAAGCTATTATCTTCGAATTTAATATAACTGGTTTGATAATGCCAGTCGCCAACAACCATCCTTAAACATTGTTGATTATTGATTTCTGTGGTGTGAAATGCCGGTCGATGAGTGTGTCCATGAATCATTAACTGACAATCGAATTGTTTGAATAAATTTTCAACAGCATCTGGATTCACATCCATAATTTCAGAACTGGCAGATTGAGTGTGTTCCATACTTTTCTGGCGAGCTTGTTTGGCAAATTCAATGCGTTGTTCAATGGTTTGAGACAAAAACCATTGCTGCCATTGTTCAGACCGGAGTTGAGTGCGGATTTTCTGGTATTCAATATCATCCGTACAAAGTTCGTCTGCGTGAGTAAGGATAATTTTTTTCTCTTCTAGTTGAATGATTGTCGGATCAGTTAGAATCTTAAGGCTGGCTTTTTCTGCAAAATCTTCTGACACCAGGAAATCTCGATTCCCAGGCATAAAATAACATTCGGTCTGATATTTAGAATTGAGTTGTTGGAGTTCAAGCGCTGTTTGTGAAGCGAGTTCATCCATCGCATCATCGCCCAGATAATATTCAAACAAATCTCCCAAGATATACAAAGCCCGTGCATGACGGGCTTTTTCATGAAGGAAGTCTTTGAACCGCTGAAATATTTCCGGGTGTTGTGGACTTAAATGTAAATCAGCAATGAATAAAACAGTCGAACTCACAATAATCTAAATATTATTGTTGGACAGGTTCTTCAGTCGTTTTTGATTCATCCGATGGTAATTTGTCAATCACACTTACAGACTCAATTTTGATTGTTTTAATTGGCACATCACTTCTGAAAGGAGGATTTGGCCCGGTTGGAGTCAACTTGATTTCATCAACAACGTCCATACCTTCAATCACTTTTCCGAAAACCGCATAACCCCATGTTCTGCTGTTTTGCTCGCCGGTAAAATCCAAAGCAGGGTTGTCAACAACATTGATGAAGAACTGGGAAGTCCCTGAATGCGGATCATTGGTTCTCGCCATTGCAATTGTACCACGCAGATTTTTCAGACCATTGCCGGCTTCATTCTGAATCGGAGGGTTGGTGTTTTTACGAACTAAATCCTGGTCATAACCACCGCCCTGAATCATGAAGTTACTAATGACTCGATGGAAAATTGTTCCGTTATAAAAACCTTCTTTGATATATTGTGTGAAATTTGCAACACTCAATGGAGCTTTTTCAGGATAAAGTTCCAAATAAATATCACCACGATTGGTTTGCATTTTGACCAATACCGGAGCTGCTGATAACGCCAATGAAACCATTAAACTCAGGCAAATGAAAATTGTTTTAGCTAGTTTGTTCATTATTTTACTCTTTGAATCATTTTGTATTACGAATAGTTGACCATTTTAACAGAGCATGATTCCATGCT
>JAGRJO010000221.1 GCA_020442725.1 Lysobacterales bacterium | reverse complement strand
GAAAGTGAAGAAGGAGATGAAAAGTGTGGTGACACAGATGCTGACTCCGAAGACAAATGTGGTGAAGGTAAATGTGGCGATGGAAAATGTGGAGACGAAGAGTCAGAAGAGAAATGTGGTGACACAGACTCTGAAGAAAAATGTGGCGACACCGAAGACACTGATAAAGAAGAAAAGTGTGGTGAAGGTAAGTGTGGTTGATAACTCCATAACCCTTGGTTTTATAAAAACGGCAACTTGTTTGCCGTTTTTTTATTCAAAATCATTTGCATAGATTGAATTGTTATGACAATATTGTGCACTAATTAATTGATAAATACTGAAAGAGGAAATCATAATGAAAACGACTAAATTATTATTAACATCATTCATCTTGGCAATGGTTTTAAGCCTGACAGCCTGTAACAAACCAGGAACTGTTAAATCTGACACTGTTCCAGCACCTAAATCTGAAACCTCAAAAATGAAATGTGGTGAAGGAAAGTGTGGTGATGGAAAACGCAGCGAAATGAAATGTGGTGAAGGAAAGTGTGGTGATGGAAAATGTGGAAAAGGAAAATGCGGAGATAATAAAGCCAAGAAATGTGATGGCAAAGGCAAAGATGGAAAAAAATGCAAGGATGGCAAAAAGTGCGACGGTAAAGGCAAAGACAAGAAAAAATGTGCTGATAAAAAAGGCAAAAAATGCGATGGCAAAGGAAAGGACGGAAAAAAATGCGACGGTAAAGGTAAGGACGGCAAGAAATGTAAAGATGGAAAGAAATGCGACGGCAAATGTAAAGATAAAAAGAAATGTGGTGAAAAAAAATGCGGTGAAGGCAAATGTGGTGATGGAAAATGCGGCGAGATGAAATGTGGTGAAGGCAAATGTGGCGAAGGAAAATGCGGAGACAAAGCCAAAACTGAAGAGAAGAAATGCGGCTAAACTTTTAAAAACAGCATCAAGAAATTGAAAACGGCACATTTCGTGCCGTTTTTTTAATATCAGATTAAAATCTATTTGGAATTAAAATCCAGAATAAATTTCCAACATCTGTTTATTTACAACCTGATCTGAAAAATTTTCCACAACCATTTTACGACTTTCCTGTCCCATGGATTTCATTAAATCATAATCATTAGAGAGTTTGATAATCGCATTGGCAAGTGGCATTGATTCTTTGACCGGAACTAAAAGTCCATTATTTCCTTTCACCATTTCTCTGCAACCCGGAACATCAGTTGTGATAATTGGGCGACCACAACTGGCAGCTTCCAGCAGAGATTTTGGCAATCCTTCCCGATATGATGGCAAAATTGCAATGTGTGATTCTTTCCAAACATTGACAATATCACTGCGAAATCCATGCCATTTCACCAAACCTTGTTCTTGCCAATTCTGCAAATCTTGTTCGCTTACACTAAATGGATTAACCAAATGAGGAGTCCCAACCAGATTGATTTGAACGTTATCAATACCTTTGTCATTGATTATTTTTGCGGCTTCAATCAATTCAATCAAGCCTTTATCCTTAAGCATTCTGGCGACAAATGTTACTTGAATTGTGTGAGAATCAGGCAACTCCAGAAAAGGAAAGTCATCAGTATTTACACCTGAACCACGAACCAAATGCAACCGGCTTTCGTTAATAAATTTACCTTTGACACCTTCATAATCATCCCGATTCTGCACCACCAAATGAATTCTTCGAGCGCTGAACATAACTCTGAAAGCCTTAGTCACAAACCACTTTATCATTCGGGTTAACATTTTTTTAGAGGTCTCCAGATAACCCATGCCGGTCAGAGTTGCCACCATATTCTTTGACTTTGACAACCAGAAAGCAAAAGTCGTGAGAAACATCATGCGCATGGACACCGTATGGATTAAATCCGGGCGAATCTGATTGATGACTTTTCGAGCCTGAAATATCAGCTTGATATTGGCTACAATTCCTAACCCCGAAGCCCTTTGCTTAAAACCGTAAAACGTAAAACCATGAGACTTAATAATATCAGTGTATTTCGAATCATTTTCATACGCCAAAACTGAAACATCATATCCGGCATCTTTTGCTGCCAATGCCAGACCTAAGCGATGTGACAGGAAATAATTATCGTCTGAGATGATGTAGAGGAGTTTTTGCAAGAGTATTGCCTTAATTAAAAGTAAGTATTATAATAAATTCCAAGTAATATTTATAGAAAAACATGTCAATTGCAATAATATCAAGTAGAGGACAAATTACAATTCCTGCAGAGATAAGAGCCCTATTATCATTAAACAAGGGTGACAAGATAAATTTTATCATTGATGGCAACGAAGTTAAGTTTATCCCTGTAACCAAAGATATAAGATCTATAAAAGGAATTATTAAGAAACCTTTAAAACCTGTAACAATTGAAGAAATGAATAAAACTATTAAAGCCAAAGGTGGACAAAAGTGATTGGACTGGATACAAATGTCATTATTCGATATATGACTCAGGATGATCCTACCCAGGCAAAAACAGCGAGTGAGTTTATTGAAAAAAACTGTTCCGAAGAAAGTCCCGGGTATATATGCCACATTGTTTTATGTGAAATCTCTTGGGTACTTGAAAGCAATTATGAGCTGGATAAAGAGTCAATAATTCAGGTTATAGAGGAATTATTACAAATAAATCAAATTACAATACCTCAGCCGGAAACTGTTTGGAGAGCATTGAATGACTTTAAAAATTCAAATGCGGATTTTTCTGACCACCTGATTGCCGGAACGAACTTTACTAATGGTTGCCAACAAACTGTGACGTTTGATAAAAAAGCTGGAAAACATTCACTTTTTCAGATATTGGAATAATTTCAGACATCCCATTGCTCCCGCCACATCTGGAACATCAAAACAAACCATAGCACATTCGCCAAACTATTGTCTCCGGCGTAAAAGCGGGATTTGAGTTTTAATAATTCCTCAGTATTGAAGATATCTGCATCCAGTTTGTCCGACTGGAAATGGTTTTCAACCAATGGTTTGAGTTCATTTTTCAGCCAGTTGACCAGAGGAATCTGAAAGCCGGATTTGGGTTTATCGACAACTTCTGCCGGAATGTGTTTGTACAAAATCTGTCGTGCCAGATATTTTCCCTGCTTGTTTTTGTATTTGAGTTTGTTCGGAACCTGTGCCATAAACTCGATGATTCGGTGATCCAAAAGCGGTTCCCGACCTTCCAGAGAGTTGCTCATACACGCCCGATCCACTTTGACCAGAACATCATCAACCATAAATGATCTGTAATCGGTCAGCATCATGTTGTCTATAAAAGACAATTCCGGTTCAAAATCAAACGTTCCAAACAGTTCCGGTTTGATTTTCAGAAATTGTTTTACTTGTTGTGGATTGACG
>JAGRJO010000220.1 GCA_020442725.1 Lysobacterales bacterium | reverse complement strand
CATGCGATTTTCAATCAAATGTTGCACCACTTCCGGTTCTGCCAATGTGGAAATATCACCGAGATTTTCATAATCATTAGCAGCAATTTTACGCAGGATTCTTCTCATGATTTTGCCGGAACGGGTTTTTGGTAATCCCGGAGCCCATTGAATCTTATCCGGCGTTGCAATCGGGCCGATTTCTTTTCGTACCCACTTAACCAGTTCGGTTCGTAATTCTTCGGTTTCAACGGTTCCTTTATTCAGTGTGACATAAGCATAAATTCCTTGCCCTTTAATATCATGCGGATAGCCGACAACAGCGGCTTCGGCAACATCATGATGAGCCACTAAAGCGCTTTCAACTTCAGCAGTTCCCATGCGATGTCCTGAAACATTCAGAACATCATCAACACGCCCGGTAATCCATAAATAACCGTCTTCATCTCGTTTTGCTCCATCACCGGTGGTGTAGTAACCGGCAAACGCAGCAAAATAGGTTTGATAAAACCGGTCATGATCGCCATAAACAGTACGCATTTGTCCCGGCCAGCTATCTGCAATCACAAGATTGCCTTCATTTGAACCATCCAGAGTTTTTCCGTCATTATCTAATAACTTCGGTTGAATTCCAAAAAATGGTAAAGTTGCGGAACCGGGTTTCAAGTCAATCGCGCAGGGCAGAGGAGTAATCATAATGCCACCGGTTTCTGTTTGCCACCAAGTATCAACAATCGGACAACGCTCTTCACCAACAACTTCATAATACCATTTCCAAGCCTCCGGGTTGATAGGTTCGCCGACTGAACCAAGAATACGCAATGATTTCCTTGAAGTCATTTTGACCAAATCATCGCCTTCTTTCATAATCGCTCGAATCGCAGTTGGAGCAGTGTAGCAAATATTGACCTGATGCTTATCACAAACCTGCCAAAAGCGACTGAAAGTCGGATAATTGGGAACTCCTTCAAACATTAAAGTCGTTGCACCATTTGCAAGTGGTCCGTAAACCACATAGCTATGACCGGTAATCCAACCAACATCAGCAGTACACCAGTAAATATCACCGGGTTGATAATCAAAAACATATTGGAAAGTCATAGAAGCATAAACCAGATAACCACCTGTGGTATGCAAAACACCTTTTGGCTTGCCGGTTGAACCAGAAGTGTACAGAATGAATAACGGGTCTTCCGCATTCATAGGTTCCGGTTCGCAATCGCTCGTTACATCGGCAGAAACATCATGATACCAATGGTCATGATCTTTCCAGTTTACTTCCTCATCGGATGTTTTAATCACCAAAACCGACTCCAGATAATCTTTCACACCACTTTTTTCTGTCGCCTTATCGACATTTTTTTTCAGCGGTATAACTTTGTTCCCACGTACTCCACGATCGGCGGTAATCACCAACTTGGATTTACAATCAATAATTCGATCACCCAAAGCATCCGGTGAAAAACCACCAAACACCACCGAATGAATCGCACCAATACGTGCACAAGCAAGCATCGCATAAGCCGCCTCAGGAATCATTGGCATGTACAACGTCACTCTGTCACCTTTGACGACGCCAAGTTTCTTGAATGTGTTTGCCATTTTACAAACTTCATCATAAAGTTTCTGGTATGAAATCTTATCAGAGACATCCGGATTATCGCCTTCCCAGATGATTGCCGTTTGATTCGCTTTATCTTTTAAATGTCTGTCAATGCAATTGTATGAAACATTCAATTCACCATCAGCATACCAGCGTATATGCAAATCGTCTTTGGCAAAAGAAACATCTTTAACTTCGGTATAAGGCTTAAACCAGGCCAGTCGCTGACCTTGCTCTTTCCAAAAGCCAACATTATCCTCAATGGATTGCTGGTACATGGTTTGATATTTTTGCTGATCACAATTGGTTCTTTCTTTACACTGTGGATTGATTGGATAAATTGATTTCATTTTTTCATTTCCTGTAAAAGTTTAATCATTACATCTTTGAATACTGTTTTCTATTATACTTTAGTTGAGGGGTTATTTTTAGATTTTTTTATTGCTCTTTATTGGTGTCATACGGAGCGAAGTGTGCGAAGCACACGAAGTCGAATGTATCTTTAATAATCGATATGTTATTCCCGATCATGTACCTGTCATCCTCGTGCTTGACACGGGGATCTAGTCATTTAATGTTCCTTTTTGCTCGTGCGAAAAAGGAACGCAAAAAGCACGCCCCGACATTTAGGCCTTCGGCTTCCTTCAATGCTCGATAATTTTGGCGTTTGCAAAAACTCACATTGCAAGCAATGTTCAAACACTTGCAAACTTATTTCCAAATTTACCTGCGCGTCTCAGCGAAATGTAAGGGGGGGATTATTCCTGTGATATACAATAACCTGTCATTTTTGTAAAAGTATAATATTACGATGACAAATCCTGTAGATACTGTCTTAAAGTTCAAGCATTATATCAAATTATTTGTCAGCTACAGAACAACCATGGGGCTCTGCTCCAAACCCCGAAGTATTTATAAAACAAAAGCAAGTTATGTTACAATGTTTATGTGGTACAGGCAGAAGTGCCAATGACCATAAACGGAAGCAAGGGCAAACTATTTTAGTTTGCCTTGCATTTTTTATAATTTGGATTAAATGCAGTTTCCGATTTCAAAACTCCATAAGAAAGAACTAGCAGCTTCCTCATTACAGCACAAATTGCTACTTTCTTGGGTTTACCTTTGTTTATCAATTTGTCATAAAAGTTGATAAGAATTGGATTGTATTTCTTAGCAACTATAGCTGGCATGTATAAAGATTTACGTAGTCGTTTATGACCCATTTTTGATAATCTAGAGACCTTCAGACTAGTACCAGAGTTTTCAATAAAAGGGTTGATACCTGCATAACTGGTTACTTGCCCAGATGTCGCAAATAAAGAAATATCACCAAGATATGCCAATATTGACCAAGCTGTTATTTCTCCAATTCCATCAATTGTAATCAATAGTTTTACCTGTTTTTTTAGAATCAAATCTTGATTGACACATTCTTTTATTGAGTTTTTAATGACCTTTATTTGTTTTTCAAAGTGCTTTATTGTTTGCTTTATGAATTTAACGGAGACTTTATCTAGGGTTGATTCTAAATGATTAACTTCTTGTATTTTAAGTAAATTTACTTGTTCTAATCGAGTAACTAGAGCTTGTAGTCTTTGAAAGTACTTGCTTTTTAGTGTATAAAGATAATTCTCAATTCCACCTTCATTTTGAAGGTTTTTACAGTATTGTGCAATACATAATGAATCAGCTTTATCTGTTTTGTTTTGATTCATTTTCATTCGTGCGGGTTCTACCCCGATTTTACGGACATTTTAGAAAAGTGTTTTTCATAATTTAATTTTTTCTCTAGTTTACGCTTTTT
>JAGRJO010000021.1 GCA_020442725.1 Lysobacterales bacterium | reverse complement strand
ATTTTTCAAACATTATTTGCTTTCTGCTCTTTCTTTCTCTCAGCTGTCATGCTGAGAAAATTCTGAATCGTGGAAATGGTTCTGAGCCGGATTCTCTGAATATTCATCAGGCAGAAGGTTTGAATTCGCACAATATTCTGCGTGATTTGTATGAAGGTTTGATGACTTTGGATGCCAAAGGTCAACCGATTTATGGCGTCGCCGAGAGTCATAAAGTTGAAAATAATGTCTGGACTTTTAAACTTCGCCAGAACAGCAAATGGTCGGATGGCAAACCTGTGGTTGCCGGTGATTTTGTCAGAGCATGGCAAAAAGCCATAGCACCGGAAACAGCAGCACCCTATTCTTTTCTGCTAAAAAATATTCGTCATGGTGAAGAAACCCTACAACAAAAGCTCACACCTGATAATTTAGTCGTCAAAGCGATTGATGACTTCACTTTGGAAATCAGACTATGGCAAGCGGATTCCGCATTTCTGGAAAAACTGACCTTACCAGTCTTTTATCCACTTCCGGAACAACAAAATACCACAAGAAACATCATCAGTAACGGAGCTTACCGATTGTCAGAGTGGAACATTCAGGAAAAAATTGTTCTGGAGAAGAATCCTCATTATTACGATAAAGATTCGGTGTATTTTGATAAAGTGGTTTATTGGGTCACCGAAGATCAATCCAGCGAACTCAAACGTTTTCGTGCCGGAGAACTGGACATCACCGAAGCCATTCCTGACAATCAAATCGACTGGATTCGGCAAAATTTGCCAAACGAGTTGCGAATTACACCTTATCTGGGATCATTTTTTTTAGGTTTAAACACCAAAGATAAGTATTTACAAAACTCTGATTTAAGAAAAGCATTGTCACTTGCCATCAATCGTGAAATCCTAGTTGAGAAAGTTTTAAAAACAGGTCAGCAAGCCGCTTATCGAATCATTCCGCAAAATCTTTCAGGAATTCCTACGGAAGATAGGACAAATTATGCTGAAAGGGTTGAACAAGCCAAATTGTTATTTGAGAAAACCGGTTTTAACAAGCACGAGTGTGAGATTGAACTGCTCTATAACAGTAGTGAAAACCAGCGTAAAGTCGCTATTGCCATCGCTGCCATGTGGCGACAGACTTTAGGAATTCAAACCAAGTTAGTCAATCAGGAGTGGAAAGTTTTTGTCAATTCAAGAAAATCCGGTGACAGACAAACATTTCGCTCGGGTTGGATTGCAGATTATGCCGATGCACTCAATTTTTTGGAGTTGTTCACCTCCGATTCACACTTCAACTTTTATAAATACAGCAACGAAAATTTCGATACCATTATCGAGCAAATAAAAAATACCGACAATTTAAGTATGAAACAACAGTTAACAGAAAATGCTGAAAACATTTTATTACATGACTTACCGGTCATACCGTTGTATTATTATGTTTCAAGGCATCTGGTCAATACGAAAATTGCCGGATTTGAGGATAATGTCGCTGACCGCCACTTATCAAAATATTTACACGAGAAAGAGGATTAAATCATGAAAAAGCTATTTATATTTTTTCTATTATTTAGTGTTGTAGCAATTGCCCAACAAGAACAAACCAGGGATCTGAAAAATTTGAAGAATCAGAATAATGATAAATACATGGACAGGTACAATTATCACTCAAATCAACAAGTGATTGTTTGCGAATCCAATGGAAATCGACGCACACATTGTCCGGCTGACACTAGATACGGTGTGAATTTCAATCAACAGCTATCTTATGCAACCTGTAATTACAACTGGGGATATGATCAAACCGGAATTTGGGTTGATAATGGTTGCCGGGCTGAATTTACTGTCAATTATGGCTGGGATCAACCGGGAGCTGATGAGAATATTTTTGTCTGTGAGTCGCATGGATATAACCGTACTTATTGTCCGGCTTACCTTGATGGACGTGAAGTCCAGTTACTCCGTCAGTTAAGTTACACTTCCTGTCATAATAACTGGGGATTTGACAGAAATGGTGTTTGGGTGACTAATGGTTGCCGAGCTGAGTTTGTCGTTAATCAAAGCCACTGGGGAACTCCTCAAGACGATATTGTCTATTGTAGTTCCAACGATATGAGATTCCAATCTTGTGATGTGGATGTTCGAGGTGGTGTCGAGTTTATCCGCCAACTATCACGCGCCAGCTGTAATGGTAACTGGGGTTATGACCGTCAGGGAATTTGGGTCAGAAACGGCTGTCGTGCCAAATTCAGAATCTTGCCTTTCAATAACAATAATAACGGATACATGGATGATACTGTGAGTTGTGCTTCGCGAGATATGAGAAGAAATAGTTGCCCGGCAGATACATCCGGTGGCGTCAGACTGAAAAAACAACATTCCAGATCATCTTGTGAAGGAAATTGGGGTTATGACCGTAACAGCATATGGGTTGATAATGGTTGCAGAGCAACATTCCAGTTGTACATTAACGGACGTGGTGGGCATCATGGTAATTATGGACATGGAAACAACTACGGCAATGGTCCTGGTTACAACAATAATCCGGGACACAACAATAACGGATATAACAATACGCTGATATGCTCATCACTCAATAATAGAAGAAACACTTGTGCAATTACAAGTGGTAGAAAAGTGAAGCTAAAAAGACAATTATCCAGTAGCAGTTGCCAAGGAAATTGGGGATATGACAGAAACAATATCTGGGTTGATAACGGATGTCGTGCCGAATTTGAAATTCACTAATTTCTGAAATCGTATTTTTTACCAACCGGGTGGAGTTTATTCACCCGGTTTTTTATTTTTAAAAACTCTATTTAACAGACCTTTCTACTTCTAACATTCGTCATAATTTGGTGTATAATACCTAGTCAATCGTATAGTGGATAGGACAACAAATACAAGGTCAAGTTCAGCTTGGCTATTTTCATTCGTCGTACCTTTTCAGAAATTTGGTTGAATATTAAACATTGATTCACTCAACTCCGGGAATCAACTGCTAACAAATAACTATGACAATGAAGGCAGACAACAATTACAACTCAGAAACCAGAAAAATGCTTGAACTGGTTGAGCTCTCTGATGAAATTATTTTCTGGGAAGTGGACTCTGATTTCGTCATTCAAAACATCAATCAAACAATCAGTGAACAGATAGGATATTCCAAAGAAGAGGTCATCGGACACAAACTCAATGACATCATAATCCCTTACAATAAAAGCTCATGGGATAATGCCATTGCCGAACTTCAAGAACCAAGTTCTTTTTTTAACAACATTAAATTCCGGATTAAATCGGCAACCGGCCAAATCATGCATCTGAATACCCATGCTAGAGCCGTTTTTGAGAATGATCAACTGATTGGGTATTTCGGAATTTCTATCATCGAAACAGAGAATGTATTAACCAAACAAGCGATTAAAAACTTGCAAACAACTAACCGAATTATTCTCGATTCATTATCCGAAGCATTGCTCATCATTGATCGCAATGAAAAATTTCTGGCAATCAGCCTGGAGTTTAACAATATGTGGGGTTTTAACAAGGGTGACTTATTTATTCAAACTCTGGATGAGACCTATAAAATCATGCAGGAAAAGATTTCAGAGAAGCAACAAGGTGTTTTAATTAGTTTTACGCAAAACTTTGATAAGAAATCCCAAACCAGAGACACAATCCACTTCAAAGACGGAAGAATCATTGAAAGACGCTCGGTTCCGCACATAAGTAATGATGAAATTGCAGGAACCTGTTGGTATTACAAAGACATTACAAATCAAACTCAACTTGTTGACCGGCTGGCTAAACTGGCGTTTAGAGATTCTTTAACCAACCTATACAGTCGTCGTTGGTGTGAGAAAAAGTTAAAACAACTTCTTAAAAAAACCTACGACAAAAGCAAGCTAAGCTTTATGTATATGGACTTGGACTATTTTAAAGTCATTAATGACTCCTGTGGACATATATACGGCGATGATGTTTTGGGAGAAGTCAGCCAAATATTACAAGAAACTAGTGGAAAGGATGCTTATCTAGCTCGTCTTGGGGGAGATGAGTTCGGATTAATCCTAAGCGAAACCTCTCAACAAGAGGTGATAGCATTGGCCGAAAAAATCAAGTCTGCCATTAGTAATTATACCTATCAATGGAAAAGCAAAATTTTTAAACTGGGAATCAGCATTGGTATTGTTTTTGTAGAAAATGAAGATGATTTTCGATCAGTGTTCATTCATGCCGATGAAGCCTGTTATGTCTCAAAAAAATTAGGTAAGAACAAATACACTATATACAACGCTGAAAACTTTGAATTCAAAAAAACCCAAACTGAGTTAAAGTGGTACGATGCTCTGCAAAAAACTCTCTTAAAAGGAAAGTTTGAACTTTGGTGTCAATCAATAAATTCACTCGAACCTAACTCTCAATCCCATTACGAAATTCTCATTCGTATGAGAAATGAGCAAGGAGAACTCATTTCGCCGGCTTTGTTTATGCCATCAGCTGACCGGTTTGGTATGAATTTTGCTATTGATAAACAAGTCATAGAGTTATTTTGTAATTTCTACGACGCCCATAGAGAGCAAATTAACAACACTTTGTTTTCTATAAATATTTCAGGCTTATCACTCAGCAAGGACAGTTTTCTTCCCTATGTGCTGAATTGTATGAATAAATACAATATCGACCCCAAAATAATATGTTTCGAGGTTACCGAAAACGAAGTCATCAAGAATCTTGAAAAAGCATTGGAGTTTATCAAGCATGTTCGACAAATGGGTTGTAAGATTTCTTTAGATGATTTTGGCAAAGGCTTGACCAGCTTCTCCTATCTAAAAAATATAGAGTATGACTTTATCAAAATTGACGGACAATTTATAAAAGAAATCAATAAAGATAAAATAAACAAAGCTATTATCTCATCCATCGTTAGTATTGCAGAAATTACAGAAAAACAAACCATTGCAGAACATATCGAAAGTGAGGAGTCTCTTAACCAAATTTCAGCACTGGGAGTCAATTTTTTTCAGGGAAACTATTTTTCAAGTCCACATCAAATCACAAAACTGATAGAATAACACTTTGTTTTATTAAATCATCTCAACAGATGGCAAAACTTTATTTCTATTATTCAGCAATGAATGCCGGCAAAACCACGCATTTATTGCAATCCAGCTATAATTATCGAGAAAGAGGCATGAATACGCTGATTCTTTCTCCGGCTATTGATAATCGTTTTGGCGTTGGAAAAGTCACATCAAGGATTGGCGTATCATCTCCTTCAATTATTTTTGCTGAAAAAGAGAATATTTATAATCTGGTGAAAAAATATTTAAAGGAACAAGAAATTCATTGTGTTCTTGTTGATGAAGCTCAATTTTTAAGCAAAGATCAAGTATATCAACTGACAGAAATCGTCGATCAGGAGAATATTCCGGTTCTGGCTTATGGGTTGAGAACTGACTTCCAGGGAGAATTGTTTCAAGGAAGCCACTATCTTTTGGCTTGGGCAGATTCGTTAAAAGAATTGAAAACAATTTGTCACTCAGGCAAGAAAGCCACAATGGTTGTCAGAGTTGATGAAAATGGTCGAGCTGTCAAGGATGGGAATCAAGTTGAAATTGGTGGCAATGACAAGTATGTTTCAGTTTCCAGAGCAGAATACAAACGTATTTTCTTTGACAAAGGCACAATCGAGCCCATCCAGCTATCATTACCAATTGAAGATAAAAATTAATGAGAATAGTATTTTGTGGAACTCCGGATTTTGCCGTTGAACCTCTTAAGCAGTTGATTCAAAACAACTACGACGTCGTTGCCGTTTATACACAACCTGACAAGGGCATTGGGCGAGGAAGAAAAGTCCAATACACACCAGTCAAACAATATGCATTAGATAACAATATTGAGGTTTACCAACCAATCTCACTCAGAACAGATGATGCAATTAATGAACTAAGAGACTTGCAACCGGATTTAATGGTTGTTGTTGCCTACGGACTGATACTTCCGCAAACCGTTTTGGACATCCCCAAAATTGCATGTTGGAATATACACGCGTCATTATTACCTCGCTGGAGAGGAGCGGCTCCGATTCACCGGGCATTATTAGCCGGTGATAAAACCACCGGAGTCGGAATTATGCAAATGGAAGCCGGACTGGATACAGGACCTGTTTATCTTCAGCACGAATGTTCCATCTCAGAAATTGAAACAGCATCTCAACTACATGACAAACTAAAAATCATGGGGGCATCTGCACTCATTGAGTGTCTAAAACTACTGGAAAGTGACTTGCTTCCCGAGCCAATGATTCAGAGTGAAGAAGGAGTTACTTATGCCAAAAAACTTGAAAAGTCTGAATCACAGATTTCATGGCAAGAATCAGCAAAATCTATCCATCAAAAAATCAGGGCTTTCAACCCATGGCCGGGAGTCGTTGCTGAAATCAATGGCGAATCATTCAAACTCTGGGCTGCTGAATCCGTTAACTTAACTTCATCATGTAATATCGGAGAAATTGTTCTGGCAAATAAAGAACAGCTTGTGATTCAATGTGGTGACGGACAATTGAAAGTTACTGAAATACAAAAGCCGGGCAAAAACAAAATATCTATCAGACAATTTATGCAGTCAAAAACGAACTGGTATAATGAAAAAGATTAATTCCAGAACATTGTCTGCGAAAATAACTTATGACGTTGTTTTTAAAAAGGACAGCCTCAGGCAAGCAATCCAAAACCATACCGAATCATTCGCAAACCCTCAAGAAGAGTCTTATGCCAAAGCTATTTGCTATGAGACTTTGAGGCATTATCACCATCTGGAAAGTTGCTGGCTCAAATTTGTGAAAAACAAGCCCAAAGATAAACTGGTCTGTGTGATAATGACTCAAGCATTAGCAGAGCTTGTTTACCTGGAAAAACCAGCAAGAGCGGTGGTTAATGAAGCTGTGAATACTGCCAAAAACCTCAAAAAACAATGGGCTGTTGGGCTGATTAATTCCTGCTTGAGAAAGTCGGTTGAAATAAAAAATGATAAATCTGATAATTTGGTAGCTCAATATTCACACCCCCAATGGTGGATAGAAAAATTGCAAATGGATTGGCCAAACCATTGGCAAAAAATTCTGGTGGCTGACAATCAAAAACCACCTTTGTGGATTCGTGCCAATCATAGATACAAACCTATAGAAAGTGCTGAACAACACCAAAGTATCAACTCAGCATATAAAATTAACGCGCAGGATATTACCAAATTAGATGAATTCAAAACCGGTTCTGTTTCAGTTCAAGATGCCAGTGCTCAGCTTGCCGCTATCATTTTGAATCCACAAGATAATGAAAAAATACTTGATGCCTGTGCAGCACCCGGTGGAAAAACAGGACACATTCTTGAACTCAACCCGAATGTTCAACTGGATGCTTTAGAAATTTTTCCAAATCGGGCAAAAAAAATTCACCAAAACCTTGAAAGACTCAAACTTTCAGCAAATGTGCTCGTTGCAGATGCTTCACAATCAGGTCAATGGTTTAATGGTGATAAGTACAATAAGATACTGTTGGATGCTCCATGCAGTGCATCAGGAATTGTCCGTCGTCAACCGGATATTAAATTTCAAAGAAGTTCGGAAGATTTAGAAAATATTATTCATACTCAACAAACTTTACTTGATGAAATGGCAAAAATAGTAGCCGATGATGGAGTCATACTATATGCAACCTGTTCGGTTTTCCGATGTGAAAACTCTGAACAAATTAAAAATTTCCTGCAAAGACACCCTCAATTCAAGGAAATCAAGTTAAACTATCCGTTTGCTGAAAGTTGCCAATACGGCATACAAATCCTTACCGGTACATTGGATATGGATGGTTTTTATTATTGTTGTTTGAAAAAATGCACAAGCTGAACCAAATTTTTAAACATAAGTCCGAATCATTTTTTATCGGAATATTCATCTTTTTTATTATATTTTATTGTTCCATAGCTCTTGCAAAGAACAATATCATTTTATTAAACACTGTTTCTAAAAGCTCAAAGCTAATAGTAAATCCAACAATCAACTTCCAAGTATCCGATAAAATTAAAGAAGCTATAGACAATGGCATCAGAATTCAGTTTATTGCCAAAGCCGAAACTTTTATAGAAAAAAATTGGTGGTTTGATGAAACACTGGAGTCACAGAAAGTTAATCTTGAAGTTTACTATTTCATAATGAGCAAACTCTATGTCGTTAAGAATAGAGACACCAATGAACAGTTGAGTTTCAATAACTTTGATGATTTATGGATTGAGTTTGAGAAACTAATCAACTTTGAGTTTAATCAAGCTGATAATTCTGATGTTTTTGTCAAGTGTCGAATTGTACTTGATAAAGGTGCTTTACCAACAGCAATGCAACTCCCTGTTCTCTTTGATGACGACTGGGATATTAATACGGAATGGTTTCAACGGAAGGTTAATTAATTTGAACAAGCTCTCCAAATACAGAACAATTTACAAAAACATTCTGATTTTATTGCTTATCGGAATACTGCTGTTTTCTCTTTATTTACTTGGTGAAGCCGTAAAAGGTGCAGAACAGTTTAATCGAATTTATCTTTGGCTATTTGGCGCTTCTATTCTTGCAGTGGTGATTCTTTCAATTATCATCATTCAAAGACTTGTCTGGCTGTTTATTAAAAGGAAAAATAAAGAACCGGGGATTAAACTTACTTCGAGAATGGTTTCAACATTCATCTTTTTATCGTTGCCTCCGGTCTTGATTGTTTACATTTTTTCAACTCAGTTTTTAAACAGTTATATCGATTCGTGGTTCGACACCAAAACGGATAAGGCACTTAATGATTCACTCAAATTGGGGCAAATTTTTCTCGAAGTTCAAACGAAACAAGCACTGGCACAAACAAAGAACATAGCACAAAAACTGGGAGAAATTGATGAGCCCAGACAGGCAATTTACCTCGACAAATATCTTGAGGAATCAACCGCCTATAGCCTGACTTTGATATCAGCAAGTGAAAAAATTATTTATCAAGCCAATTCCGACATTTTTGATTTGTCCTCGGACTCACCACCATTATCAGCTATTCGAGATGCCAGAAGTGGTTTGAACTTCACTCGAATCGAACCGGGTAAATCGGGTAATCAATTGCAAATACGGACTTTGGTACGTTTTGATAATGAATTAAAAATCACTTCTAGTTATAGATTTTTACAAGGCATTTTCACTATCAATCCTGAATACAATGCTCTTGCAAACAGTATTGAAGTTGCTTTGATGGATTACAACCAACAAAAATATCAACGGGAACAACTAAAAAAATCATTCAGTATCATTTTGGGATTGGTTTTATTACTTAGTACTTTGCTAGCACTCATCAGAGCTTTCTCGTCAGCTCGTAACTTGGTAGCACCAATCAGCCTGCTTTCAAAAGCAACAGCTTCCATAGCAATAGGAGATTACAGTCAGAAAGTCCCTGTCAGCTCCAAAGATGAAATTGGCTTCCTAGTTAAATCATTCAATACCATGTCCTCACAAATTGCTGCTTCCAGCGCATTAGCTCATAGAGCACAAACAGATGCTCTCAGCCAAAAATGGTATTTACAAAATGTCTTGCTCCATCTCTCTAGTGGAGTATTAAGCATTAATAGCGAGCAAAGAATCCTAATGGCAAATTCAGCTGCCGGAAAAATCCTGGGTTTACAAGATAAAGATATTCTGAATCAAAATATTGAGTTTTTAGCGATAAAGAATAGCAGTTTATTACCTTTGGTTGAATTGCTACTGACTAAACTCGAAGACCATAACGAAGAATGGCATCAGGAGATTTTGCTGATTGATAATAACACTCGCAGAATTCTTGTTGTTAGGGGCAGCCGCATTCCGGACAATGAGACAGAAGAAAGCGAAGGCGGGCTTGTTGTCGTATTTGATGATGAAACGATTATCAACCAAGCACAACGAGATGCCGCATGGTCAGAAGTTGCACGAAGATTAGCTCACGAAGTGAAAAATCCATTAACTCCAATTCAGCTTTCTGCTGAGAGGTTACAACTCAGATTTTTAAACAAATTACCACCTGAGGATAAAGACGTCCTTGACAGAGCAACACAGACCATAATTTCACAAGTAGAAAACCTCAAAACCCTGGTGAATGCATTCTCTGATTACGCCAAAGCTCCGGAACTGAAACGTGAAGCGGGAGGGCTCAATCAACTGATTAAAAATTCGGTGGACTTATACTTTGTATCCAATGCCGGAATTGACTTCACCCTTGATTTAATTGAACCGGAACCAATTATGTTTATTGACAAGGTTCGGTTTTCACAACTTTTAACCAATTTGATTAAGAATTCACAGGAAAGTGCGACAAGTAATAATATTAAAATTACCATTAAAACGTCAATCAGCAAGTCTATTGACAATGTGCTAATTCTCCGCCTTAGTGACAATGGTCCGGGATTTAGTGAAAAAATTATGGAACATTTATTCGAACCTTATGAAACAACAAAAACCGGAGGTTCGGGATTGGGACTGGCAATAGTCAAAAAAATCGTGGAAGAGCATGGTGGCAACATCAAAGCCTATAATGACGAGACAGGTGCTGTTATCGAAATCAGCCTGCCAATTTATAAAAGATAAAACCAACAGAGATTGAAAGTTTATGAATCCGCAACAACAATTTGAAAAACTCAGTTTAGCACCGAATCTGGATATAAACACCCGAATCAATCGTCTGAAAAGTTTGAAGAAAGTTATTAATGAGAATACAGAAAACCTGATAGTTGCCCTGAATAAAGACTTTGGCAGAAGAAGTGCCAACGAAACAATTTTAGCAGAAATATTTACTTGCAATGAGGAGATCAACCATACATTAAAACATCTGAAATCATGGACTCGACCACGCACAAAAATGGCAGGTTTGAAATTTTTGTTTTCCAAGAATGAAATTATTCCCCAACCCCTTGGTGTTGTAGGAATCATCTCTCCGTGGAACTACCCTTTCAATTTGGCAATTGCACCTTTAATTGCAGCAATCGCTGCCGGAAATCGGGTTATGATAAAACCCTCTGAAATGACACCCAATACATCGCAATTAATTGCGGATATGCTTTCAACTGTATTTAATGAAAATGAAGTATTGGTATCAGTTGGTGATTTAAAAGTTGCCCAGGAATTTAGTCGTTTACCATTCAAACACTTGCTATTTACTGGTTCTACAGCTGTTGGCAAAATCATTATGGAAAATGCTTCTTGCCATCTCACTCCTGTCACATTAGAACTTGGTGGAAAATCACCGGTTGTCATTGAGGAGGATTACGATATTGGTAAAGCAGCCAAAAGTATTGTTGGAGGCAAATTTTTCAATGCCGGGCAAACATGTATCGCTCCTGATTACATTTTAGTTTCATCTTCAAAAGTTGAACAGCTCACAAATGCAATTATTGAAGAGTTTAATCGCTGTTATCCGGATATAACAAACAACTCTGAATACACAGCGATTATCAATCAGAACCATTTCAACCGATTGAATTCACTAGTTGCTGATAGTGAATCATCGGGTCAATGCATCTATCCACAAGGAAAACCCGAACCGAATAATGATGGGGTTTTTCCTCCGGTTCTTGTTGTAAACCCTCAACCCAATAGCAAAGTCATGCACCAAGAAATTTTTGGTCCTATTTTACCAATCATTTCTGTCAAATCTGTTGAAGAGAGTATTGATTTTATAAACTCACGAGATAACCCTTTAACCTTATACATTTTTAGCGACAACAAACGATTTAAAGATAAAGTTTTGCGGGAAACTTTATCAGGATCTGTTGCAATCAATGAAACATTGTTTCAATTTGTTCAACAAGGAATACCTTTCGGTGGAGTTGGTCAAAGCGGCATGGGAAGCTATCATGGACTGAATGGCTTTAACAGTTTTAGCCATCTTAAAACTGTTTATCATCAATCCAGAATCAATTTTAATCACCTCATTCGCGCCCCATTTACACCTTTAAAACAGAAAATTATTAAATTCCTCAGATTTTTATAAATGCTTATGTGAGATGATTATTTTCTTGCAATATCAATTTGTTGTTGTAATAATGTAAATAAATGATACTGTCAAATAACAAGATAGTGTGGGAGAGGAATGAAAATCTTTATATTAGAGGATGATTCAGATCAGGCAGATTTGTACTCACTATGGCTGAGTGATGAGTATGAGTGTACGATTTTCGAGAAGGCGCGTGATTTAATCAAGCAAATCTCTTTTGATGTTCCGGATATTTTACTCATTGACTGGAATTTACCCAAAATTAGCGGCATGGATGTTTTGCACTGGATTAAAGGCAGTCGATACGGAAATATACCCATCATTTTTCTAACCTCAAGAAATTCTGAAAAAGATATCGTCAATGCATTAACCGATGGTGCCGATGATTTTATTATCAAACCCACTAGCGAAAAAATACTTAAAGCCAGACTCAAAGCTGTTAGTCGCAGAATTCTTGACGAGGAGTCTGAAAAAGATGGTTTCGATTCATCTCCTTATACTTTTAACAATTTAACAAATACAGTTTCTTACAAAGGAAACAACATCTCACTTACCAACAAAGAATATGAACTTGCCTTATACTTTTTTAAAAATGAAGGCTTGTTGATTTCTCGTGACCAGCTTCTTGAGTCCATTTGGATGAAAAGTTCTGAAATCAGCACCCGAACAGTTGATTCCCATATCAGTCGCCTGAGAAAGAAACTGATGTTAAATGGTACGAATGGTTGGAAGCTGGCTTCAGTTTATCATCAGGGATATAAGCTTATTAACCAAATGAAAGGATAAGTAATGACAGACAAATCGAATAAATCACAAATTTCGGACACCTCTGTTGACCAGATACGGAATATACTATTTGGCGAACAAGTAAAAATTATCGAACAAACCATCGAAAAATTGGAAAAAACTTTCAGTAAGTCTCTACAAGATCTCAATGATAAGCTCGATAAAATCAACAAAGAATTACAATCAGATAATTCAGGGCTCGATAAAAAGCTTTCCGATGATTTATCGAAACTGGAAAATAAATTAATTGATACCGAAGCAGACATTCTGAACCAGCTTGATAAATTGTCCAATCAGGCGAGCCATAGAAATGATTTGGCAAAACTTCTCAATGAAATGGCAAACAACCTTTCCGATTAGAAATGACCCGGGAAAGAGATGTTCTCAAGACTCTTCTCATCAAAGAAGAGCTTGAAGTACTAGAAAACCTGAAAAAAAAACTTCTTTCTGAAGAACAATTTACTGAGGAAGTTTCAAAGGTTCTTGCCAATGCATTAAAGCGAGCACAGAAAAAAGACTCCAAACTTGATATTGTATTGGCTAAGCCGATTCAAGATGGTGTGACAAAGACGTTTTCTGAGAACAAGCAATCAATTATTGATTCTCTCTTACCTATCATGGGTCAACTGATTCGTAAAACAGTTACGAATAGTATCAAGCAATTCGTAGCCGATATTAACCGCACATTAGAGCTTGGATTCTCAGCCAAGGCTCTTAAGTGGAGATGGCAATCCTACAAAACCGGGATACCATTTGCGGAAATTGTATTTGAAAAAACAATTCGTTATCAGGTCAATGAAATCTTCATTATTGATAATGAAACCGGTCTATTAGTCCAGCATGTAGGAAAAGAGGAAACCCTTAAAGACAAAAACGCCATGTCTGCGATGCTGACAGCGATTAAAGACTTTGTGGGCGATTCACTTCAATCGACAGACTCGGGATTAATGAGTGCTGACTTTGGCGACAGTCAAATTTTGATTGCAACCGGTCCAAAAGTTTATTTGGCAATGATTGTTAAAGGGTCTCCATCTGAAAGACTTAAAGAGCTCAATCAAAAACTCATTGAAGAAATTCATTCCAACTTCTCGGACTCATTATTAGATACCAACAATTTTCAGAGTATTGACGGAATCGAGGACTTTTTACGACCCTATCTGGTCACAAAAAACATAACTGAAGAAAAAAAATCAATCAACTGGGTACCTTGGATCATTGGTCTTTTATTGATTATCTCGGGATTAAGTTATCTCGCTTATAAAAGACACACTGAATTTAATCAGGCTCAGAACATCGTCAACTCAACACCGGGGCTTTACTTACAAGAACTAAAAAAAAGTGGCGATGGTTTTGTTGCAAAGGGTTTGCTCGATCCGGATGCTGATGTAAGTCAATTAAAAGAAAACAATATTCAGCTTGAAACAAAGCCTTTTATCTCATTGGATGAAGAAATTATTGACTTAAGAATTAATAACATTTTAAAACCATACTCCAAAGTCAATTATAATCTTGATCACAAGACTTTATCACTCACTGGCTACTTGCCGAATGATTCCTATAAGTCCATTTTCGACAGGCTGAACAAAGTAACAGGAATCAATAGCATACGCAATACTACTAAACCCGACTTCAGTATGGAAGTTGAAGAGTTTCTTCTCAATCATAATAATTTAGAAGGGGTTTCATATAACATTGAGCCAGACAAACTAACCCTTAATGGTTCAACAAAATTAGCTACTCATAACAAGTTGATAACTGAACTCAAACAACAGTTTCCTGAAGTCACTATTGAAGATAGCCAACTTGATATCTCTGATTCCACTGAGAAAATAATATCTCAGATTGAGAGGGATTCTGTTGTAATTTCTGATGAGTCCGAAAGCCATAGTTCAGAGTTACTTTCCGTGATTGAACAAATTAAAACCTTAATAAACAGATTTCCCAACTCTCAAATTACCATTATCGGTGAAAGTGATTGCCAAGGGCTAAACAGTGATAAATTTTCACAACAACGAGCGGATTCGATTAAAGCCCTGCTTATTGAAAACATGATTGAAGAATCACACTTGCGGACATCTATAACTCCATGTGAAAATTTCAACAATGATGTTGATGATAGCAAAAAAATTGTAAGGTTTAAAACCTATATTGAGCAATGAAAATAGCGAAAAAAGTTTGTCTCATTGGAAGATTTGCTGTTGGAAAAACCAGCTTGGTACGTCAATATATTGAAAACCAATTTAGTGAAAAATATAAAACCACTGTTGGTGTCAGTATTTCCACCAAGACCGTTGATATTGATGATGACTCCATTTCAATGATACTTTGGGATATCGCCGGGTTCGAACAAGAAGGACATTACAAACATTACCTCCGTGGCACTCAGGGGATTATATGGGTTCTTGACGGAACAGAACCTGAGTCTTTTGATATTTTTGAGAAAGTAAGCATCCCCGATTTAGATTCCATACCTGCAATTTGCTTAGTCAATAAATGCGACTTGAAAGATCAATGGCGGCTGAACGAAGAGAGTTTACAAAAAATTCGCCAATATGTTTCAAAGATACATTATTCAAGCGCCAAAACGGGTGAGAATGTTGAAGATAGCTTTAACGAACTGGCAAAAAAACTTTTAGGTCAATAGCAGATGTTCCCTCCGGTTCTCAAACAGTTCTTGCTTAAACTCAATGAAGGACATGGATATTTTTGCCTTGGAATAGATAAAAACTTAAGTATTGTTGAATCTCATGGAAATCCAGAGTCATTAGGTTTGTTTCCGCCAGAGAATGGTACTTTCATTACCGATTATCTACCCATACTGATATCAGAAAATTTTACCGAAAATTTTAAAATTCCTTTCTTCAACATTAATGAGAATAATGTTTGTGATATTCATTTTATAAAGTGCGAAAATCTTGACTATATTATGCTGGTAAACAAGTCTGAAATTTTTCAAGTCACTCAAAAATACCAACAATTTGCTCATGACGATAATATTTCCAAAAATAAATTCAAACGTCTGGCTGAAGAATTAAATATTGCCAAGCAAGAGCTTAAAAAGTCCGATCAGGAAAAAGCAGCATTAATTGCCATGCTTTCTCATGAACTGGGGACACCATTAACTTCAATCATCGGTTATTCAGAATTAATGCTGAATGGCGAGCTGGATAAAAACTCTCTAAAAGTCATTCACAGAAATGCCATTCATTTAAAGCACACGATTGAAAACACATTACTCTTCGGTCGCTCACAGGCAAAAGAAAGCGATATTCACCTTGAGGCAACCCGTTCTTCAGAGTTTATTTCAGAACTTAAGGATACTTTGTATCACTTTGCAGAAGATAAAGGGTTAGAGTTAATGACAGAGTCTCTTGCTGACGAAGTGATTTATATAGACACTCCTAAAGCTCGTCAAATATTAATTAATTTAGTGAATAACGCTATCAAATACACGGAGTCCGGATTTGTAAAGATTGTATTTTCAGTAAGCAATCACTCTTATATTTTTACCATTATTGACAGCGGAATTGGAATTGCTGAAGACAAGCTTGATACCGTTTTTTCTCCTTGGGGAAGAGTTGGAGAAAGCCGTGAAGCCGGCTCCGGGATTGGGCTGTATATCAGCCAAAAACTGGCAAACTCAATGAGTGGAAAGCTTTATCTCAAATCATCAAAGAAAGATATCGGTTCTGAATTTGAATTAATAATTCCCATCAACAAACCGGATATAAAGCCTCTTGAGGACAATAATATTGTCACAAAACAGCAGAGTCATTTATCTGTCCTAATCGTTGATGATGATGAAGATATCTTAGATTTACTCACCTTTATGCTGGAACCAAGCGGTTTTGTCATTCATAGAACGACCACAAATGAAGATATTGATGACATCCTTAAAACTCAGTCAATTGATGTGCTTTTAACTGACATGAACTTGGGGGATGTGCGTGCTGATAGTTTTTCTAAAAAAATTAAACATTCCTATCCAAAGCTTCCAATCATTTTGATGTCGGCTATGCCCTCTGCAAAATTAAAAACTAACTATAAGAAACTAGGGTTTGATGCTATAATCGAAAAACCACTTCAAAGAAACAAATTAATTTCTCTGTTAAACAAATTTTAAACTCTATATATGAATGACTCTGTATTGATTTACTCATTGTCTGATCGTTTATCGGACATCAATAATAGCTTGGCTCCATCTATTAAGGTTATTCCCATTCAAACACTCATCTCAAGGATTGAAACTTCTGATAGAAAGCCGAATGCGGTCATTTTCGAAATAAATCAAATTGATAGTGTGCTTGATCTTATTCAACATACCAATATCACCTCTGAAAACAGATTTATTTGTATCGGCGAAAACCTCAGTGTCGATAATCGAATCATTTTGCTTAATAACAATATTGAATTAGTAAATTCTGATAAATTCTCAGAACTCAGTTCCAGTTATTTTCAGCTCGGACTCGGAAAAGAGAGACAAAAGGTTCTGTTTCTGGATGACGATGAAGACCAAATTGCAATTACCGAGCATATTTTAAAAGATGCCGGCTTTAGCGTAAAATCAATCACAAAGTCAGAATATATTCTTGATACACTTGCGGACTACAAACCGGATTTATTATTACTTGACTTATATCTTGGTGATGTAACAGGAGACAAAATTGTTTCAATTATTAGAAAAGAACCCAAGTATCGTTTCCTTCCAATTGTTTTTTTGACGGCTGATACAACTCTTGAATCAAGAATGCTGGTTCTTAATGCCGGTGCTGATGATTTAATTACCAAACCCATCAAGTCTGATTTATTGGTTGCCTCTATTAAAAACCGTATTCAGCGAAACCTCAACAATCAGGTTTTTCTCAATGAATTGAATCCGAATCGAGTTTATCATAAGGTCAATGTTCAAGAGTCTGATTTACAGAAATTCTACCAGGAAAACATTGATAATCCTTTAGCTTCAATCATGTGGTTTAAGGTTAATAATAAAACCGAAATTCAAAGGGAAATCGGCTATTCAGGGTTTAGTAAATTATGCAACACTGTTTGCTCAAAGACCCCAAACACCAATCCTGCAGTCGATTTTTTTTCAAAAATTGCTGATGGAGTTTATGTAATTGGGTTTAATACTTTAGATGAAGCCTCAGCTATAAAAACTGCTGAAGATATTAAATCCTGGTATGAAGATAATAGCTACACTGTTGTTGATAGGAATTATTCTTTTCAGATGTCTGTCATCGTACTTACCAATATTCCACAAGCAAAAGATCACGATACTTTATTGCAAAAAGCCGAAAGCATTCTCATCGAATCAAATGAAACTCAGAGCGAAATATTAAAACTTCAGAAAGGCATCGAAGAAACTCGTTTCTATACAATCAAGTCTCGGCTCGAAAATATGATTAAAACTCGTGATCTTGCATGGCAATTTTATCCAATTGTTTCTGCTCGTCATGAAGAGGAAGAAATTTTCCAGCTTATTTTAAATATTGATACGGACTCTTCCATTCAAAGATTTAAAACCAATGAATACATCAATGTGGCAGAGAAATCCGGATTGCTTAGAGTTATTGACAGATTTGCTCTGGAACGTGCAATCCGTGTAATTCGCTCAGGAATTCATGAAAATTCTCCGCCAAAAGTACTATTAAACCAAGTGACTCTTGCATATACTGATC